>JACDBF010000243.1 GCA_013695055.1 Actinomycetota bacterium | reverse complement strand
CCGCGATGCCCGCCAGCCAGTCGATGAGGAGGGCAAACGCGGCGGTAAGCACGGCGCCGGTGAAGGTCACCCGGTCTCGCCCCGACGTGAGCCCACCATTGATTATGTTTCCAAGTCCCCCTCCGTTCACAAATGTGGCCAAGGTTGCGGTACCCACGTTGATGATCAGCGCAGTTCGGACGCCGGCGAGAATCACCGGTACGGCGAGCGGAAGCTCCAGGCGAGTCAGCACCCCGAGCTTTGTCAGCCCCATCCCCCGCCCTGCTTCAATGATGAAGGGATCGACCTGCTCGAGACCTACCATCGTATTCCGCAAGACCGGCAGGATTGCATAGGCGACGAGCGCGATAATTGTATACTTGAAGCCAATTCCAAACCACAGGGCGAACAGCACCAGCACGCCGATTGACGGCACGGTCTGACCGCCGTTCGCCAGTCCAAGGAATAGGGGCGTGACTCTCCTGGTGAGTGGACGAGTCAACATGACTCCAAGAGGCACCGCGATGACTATGACGAAGAACGTCGACACCGAAGTGAGCCAAAGATGCTGACTCGCGGCTGCCATTATCTTCTCCCGAGTGAGCAACCGGGACTCGATACTGTCGAGCTCCTGGGTGCCGAGGTAGATATACAGCAAGGTCAACGCGAACGTGATCAGGAGTGGGACTGTCGCATAACGTGCCATGCGACCCGGCCAGCGGGGGCTCAGCGCCCCGGCAACGGCAGCGTGGGAGGCTCCGGCCGGCTCGGGAGCGTAGGCCATCAGGAAGAGACCTCCCCTATCTCAGCGCCGGCTAGAAGGCGCGACTGCTCACGCGCTGCAGCCCGCATCGACTGGATCGACTCCATGATCGTGTCGATGTCGACCGCTCCAACATAAGCACCGGAATCGTCGGCGACGATCGCGCATGCCACGCGCGACTTCAGCATCTCATTCAGCGTGTCGAGCAAAGTCGTCGCTCCCGTGACGATCGCTTCGGGGCGCAGCCCGGTCTCGACCAACGGTTTGTCCGTGCGGTCGAGATCTCGTGCGTCGACCCAGCGTCGCGGCCGGCGTTGCTCGTCGAGAAGCAAAACCGCACCTTGATCGGAGCGTCGCAGGGCCTCGAGTACCTCGCCCCGGGTCGCGGTGTGATTCGCCGTTGGCCAGTGAGCGAACTCCACGTCCCGCACGCGCTGGAGGTTGAGCCCCTTCAGCGACGCCCCGCGACCGATGAAGTCTTCGACAAACGAATCGGCGGGGTTCGAGAGAATGTGCTCGGGCTTGTCGTACTGAGCGATACTCGACTCCTCGCGCAATATCGCAATGCGGTCGCCCATCTTGATCGCCTCGTCGATATCGTGTGTAACGAAGACGATCGTCTTCTTGATTTCCTCCTGGAGTCGTAAGAATTCGTTTTGGAGCCGGTCCCTGGTGATCGGGTCAATTGCGCCGAAAGGCTCGTCCATCAGCATGACCGGCGGATCGGCGCTGAGGGCACGAGCCACGCCGACCCGCTGGCGCTGCCCACCCGAGAGCTCCTTCGGGTAGCGGTTCCTGTAGTCGCTCGGGTCCATCCCGACAAGATCGAGCAGCTCGTCGACCCGCAGGTCGATCCTCCTCTTGTCCCAATTCAATAGCCCGGGAACCAGTGCGATGTTCTGCGCGATCGTCATATGGGGAAAAAGACCGATCTGCTGGATGACGTAGCCCATGCGTCGCCTGAGCTTGTCGGGGTCGGCGTTGGTGACGTCGTCGCCCTCGAGGAGTATTCGGCCCGAGGTGGGCTCGATTACCCGGTTGATCATTTTAAGTGTGGTGGTCTTGCCACACCCCGAAGGTCCGACCAGGATGACTATCTCCCCCTCGGGAATCTCCATCGTTAGCTCGGCCACCGCCGGCCGTTCCTGACCCGGGTACCTTTTCTCCAGACGCTCCAGACGGATCATGACCTGATTGTCACCCTGGGCACCTCGCGCGTTAGTTTCGTCTGTCATCGAAGTCCCCTTGAAGTCGTAAGCCTACGGAGCACGAGAAAGAACACATCGAAAAGGATCCCCAAGAAAATGATGCCGAGCACCGGGGCGAGGGCCTGGTAAACCGCGAACGGGCTGCCTATCCGGGCGAGGGCGCGGAAGATGTCCTTTCCGAGGCCGGGGCCGTTGATGATCGCTGCTATTGCGGCAATACCGACGGTTATGACCGTGGAAACCCGAACCCCTGTAATGATGATCGGCCATGCAAGCGGCAATTCGATACGAGCTAAACGTTGCCACCGGTTCATCCCCATCCCGGTTGCGGACTCGATCACGGCCGGATCGACAGAGCGCAAACCGACCACAGTGTTTCTAACAATCGGAAGCAATCCGTACATCACCAGCGCGATGACGGCGGCCGTGGCGCCGAGTCCGAACGGTTCGGTCAAAAGACCAAACAACGCGAACGAGGGGATCGTCAGCATCGTGCCCACCACGGCCAAGGAGATCTTCGCCGGCCTATCGGTCTGATAAACAGCAACGCCGAGCCCCACTCCGATGACGGTGGCGATCGCTATCGAAACAAGGACGAGCCCCGCGTGCTCGATGGTCGCCTGGATCAGCTCCGCGGATTGGAACTCAAGATATGTAGCGAAGTCCTGAAGAAAATTCACTTCTGAAGTCCACCGTGCAGGTTCATTGCTTAACCCCCCCCATCACCCTTGACGAGCTTAGACCTGTGGTTTCGCATTTACAAGCCTCGTGGTTGATCTCGAAACTGGTTGCGGGCGACGCAAGTCGTCGTCCCGCTCCGTGACGAGGCATAGCTCATTCCCAGCCGGATCTCCCAGAACGAGCCAACGACGCCCCCGTTCGAAGACATCTCGAAGCTTATGTCCTCCTAGGTTCTTCAGGAGCGCTGCGTCCGCGTCGACGTTCGGGCTTTCGATGTCGATATGGACGGGAGACTTCGCCGACTTGGCCTCGTCCACCCTCTGAAGAATGATCTCCGGCCAGTCCGGCAGATCGTGAGAAAGAACCACAAAGGGCCCCGACAGGCGCGCGCGCCGATAGCCGAATCCTTCGATCCAGAACCTCTCAGTCTTCTCGAGCTCGTCCTGGCGAGCGTCCAGCGTGATCGCGCGAAACCTCAACGTACCTTCCTAGGTCTTTGGTGTCGATTTCTTGGGGTCTACGAAGGGTTTCTGAACAACCGTTGCCTTCGTCTCCCCAACGGCCGACCGGATCGTGAGGGAGGAGCCAAGCTCGGCGAGCTCGATGGGTACCAGGGCATAGCCGATGTTCTTCTTGAGGCGCGGCGAGTAGAATGCTGACGACACCTGGCCGACCTGTGCGTCACCCTCCATGACCATCAGGTAGTCCTCTATGTAACCGACCAGGGGGTCGCATTCGATCTCGACTCCCACGACCTTGCGCTTAACACCTTCTGATGCAATGCGAGTGAGCGCCTCTTTCCCGACGAAATCGGCCTCTTGATCGAGTTGGACCGTGTACTCCAGCCCAACCTCGTAAGGGTTGAGAAACGCATAGTCACTGAAGGGATTGTTATCGAGAGCGATGTCTGATCCATAGCTCAGGATGCCCGCCTCGACGCGCCTTATCTGGCAAGGACCAATCGGTGAGAGATTGTGCGGCTCACCGGCCTCAAGGATCGTGTCCCACAGTTTCATCGCATCACGACTGGCGTTGCGCAGATAGATCTCATAGCCCACTTCACCCGAATAGCCGGTACGGGAAACGATTACCTGCATGCCTTCGAGCTCAAACTCGTCCATGAAGTAGTATTTCATGTCGAGAATGGGCTCACCGAACAGATCGGTCATCAAAGCCTTCGACTTGGGTCCCTGTATCTGGACGGGTGCGACATCCGGCTCTCGGATCTGAACGTTCAAACCGGAGTTTACGGCCGCCCCCTTCGCCCACAGCAGTACGTCGCCGTCCGCGACGGAGAGCCAGAAGTGGTTCTCCCCCAGACGAAGCAGCACCGGGTTATTGAGAATGCCGCCATCGGTATCGGTATTCAGAACGAACTTGCACTGCTTTACTTCGCACTTGGTCAAATCGCGAGGAGTGATCAGGTTGGTGAACGTGAAGGCGTCCGGCCCGGTTATCTCGACCTGACGCTCGACACCGACGTCCCAAAGCGTCACATCATTGACGATCTTCCAGTACTCAACGATCATGTCGTCGTAATGACGTGGGTGATACATACGATTGCACACGCTGTAGGACTGCACTCCGTGACGGGCTGAGGCATAAAAGTAGGGAGACTTTCGAATGCGCGTGTACATATGAATCTTCGGATTATCAAATGGAATCCGCATGGCGTGCTCCTTTAGTCGAATGGTTTGAGTTTTCCCGCTGCACGTCGATCGCCTTGCTTGCCTCCAGGTCCTTTACCAGTTGATCTCTCCATGCCTTCGTGGCGGCCACTTCATTGAAGGTGTAAAGATGAAAGCCCTCTATCCTCATGGCCGACTCACCCAATCGCGGAGCCAAATCCCTGAGAAGGTCGTCGGGATTGTAGCTAGACTTGGCCAGCTGCATCACAAGGTTGGAATGTTTCGTAAGGAAGCGCGCCGAGTTACCGACGCCGATCTTCAGCGCGAAGCGTAGGAGCCTGTGCGCCTGGGTGACCCCTGGAAGCCCAATGTGCACGGGCAGTCCGATGCCCTGCCCGCGAATGTTCTCAATCCAGCCGACTATTGCGCCGGGATCGAAGCACAATTGCGTTACCACGTAGGTAGCCAGCGGCTCTTTGGCCTTGAGCGTCTCAACTAGAGAGTTGTCTTCCAGGAAGGGGTGTCCCTCTGGATAGCCCGCCACACCAATGCTTACGAAGGGATGATCCATGTCCGCAATGGCGCTCAACAGCGACAAGGTCGAAGGAAATTTCCCGGCACGCTTCTTTACGTCCCCCCCTATCACAAACAGATGTGCCGCCTGCATGCTCGCCAGCCGCCCAACTATTTCCTGCAGGTGAGCATCGTCCCGCACGAGCCGGGCCGAAATATGAGGTATCACCCGAAGACCGCGACTAGAGAGTTTCTCGGAAAGAGCGAGTGTCTCTGCAATGCCCCGCGCCGGTGAGCAGGTGATTGTCACCTGAGTGCCTTCGGCAAGAGCGTCCAGTCGCCTCTCGATGAGTGGAGTCGGAAAGATCTCAAGAGCAGAACGCTTTAGAAGATCTGCGAGAACCTGCCCCTCGTCGGCCTGAAAAAGGCTCGTCGACGCCTTGGCGTCGCCGGTCGAGCCCGCTTCAATAGATGGCCGATCGTTCATCACCTTAGATATCAACTCCAGGGAAAAGGAGAGTTGCTGACAGGGTGAAGCTCCCCGCGTTCGAAACGAGAGAAGCGAAATGGTTCCAGCAGCTCTTGCCGCTCGCCCAGAACGACCTTGGCAACCAAGGCTCCCACGCCGATCATCTTGTAGCCGTGATTTGAGTCTGCAATAACGAACACGTTCTGCCGGAACGCGTCGAAGACGGGAAAACTGTCTGGGGTAAAGCAGCCGATGCCTCCCGAAGGCTCACGAGCGTAAAGTCCGCTCGTTCCCTCGAAACGTTTATGGCAGTGGGCTAGCCCCGCGGTCCACATGCGCGCGAAATCATCGCCGACGATGAAATCTGGGCTCGCCGGCCCGTATGGGTCGACCGCGACCTCTGCCGCCGGGCGCTCCACGACAAAGGGCATGGCGCCGCCCTGCACTCCGCCGAAATTGAAATCCGGCTTGTAGTAGATGCCCCACAGCTTTTCGGTGATGAGGACTCCGTCATCGTCATATAGAGGGGCGTCGGTATCGACGTGGATCACCGGCGGCATTCGTCCCTCGTTGTCCGTGAGGAAGCTGGGATCGACTCCCAGTGTCCCCTCTTGCAGCGACCAGTACGTCCACATCGGCAGGTTCTCGTGCACGCTCCCATCCGAGCCCCTTATAGAGATCTGCTCCGGCAAATCCAGCATTCTCCAGACATCCCTTATCCAGGGACCGACCGCAACGACGATCTGCTCGCAGCGGATCGTGCCGTGATCGGTTTGAACCGCCTCGACCGCGTCGTTCATATCGAAACCCTTAACCCGAACATCGGTCAGAATGCGAACGCCCTCGGCCCGAGCCTTGGCGGCCAGCCCTTCCATTGAAGCTTTGTTGTTTGCATATCCTCCGCGATGCTCATGTAAAACGCTGGTGATGCCCGCGGCTTGCCAGTCGAAGAAAATGTCCTGCATATAGGCGCGACATTCCGACTCGCCCTCCACGAGGGTCGAGGGATAGCCGATTGCCTGCTGTTCCGCGTGAATCTGGACGATGTCGTTATGCATCGCCTCAGGCGAGATTTGCATGTACCCGACGGGATGGTAGGAGAATGCTTGGACATCGGACTCCCAGACCGACACGGAGTGCGCCATGAGTCGCCTCATGGCCGGCTGAAAGTAGTTGTTCCGAACGACGCCGCAGGCGATTCCCGACGCCCCGGCGCCGATGCCGGTCTTGTCGATCACCACAACGTCGCGTCCGTCCCCTTCGCGCTGCTCCTCTAGGCCCTTCGCGAGGTGCCAGGCAGTCGAAAGCCCGTGAACGCCGGCGCCGATGATCACGAATCGAGCGGCCCCGGGAACGGACTTCTCATCGACAGTTGCCATCGGATCCCTCTTTCGCTTGTTGCCTTATGGGCAACACCGTGTCATTTCCGGTATCGTGAGGGTAGCATGGCTCAGGTTGAGGAATCAGTCGCTCGTCACGTCGCCTCCGTGGATCGCGCCGTTGCGGTGCTCGACGTCCTTGCCCAGTCTCAGTCAGACCTCGGAACCAACGAGATTGCCAGGCGCACCCAAATCAACGCGAGCTCCGTCTCGCGCTTGCTCGCGACGCTTGCGAGAAGAGGGCTCGTTGCGCACGTGGCCGAGACCGGACGCTACCGGCTGGGCCTTCGTCTGCTCGAGCTTGGGAACGCTGCTTTGTCGCGTATCGACCTTCGAGACGTCGCGCGGCCTCATCTTCACGAGCTCGCGGAGTTGACGGGTGAGACGGTCACGCTGTCTGTTCCCGGTGAGCTGGAAGCAGTCACCATGGACTTCGTCGCGAGCGATTCGTTCGTCCAAAGCGTCGCCCGACTCGGCCGCCCCAGCGTTGCCCACGCGACTGCGATAGGAAAAGTCTTCCTCGCATTTGGGGGGAAGCTGCCCGACGGTCCCCTCGTCGCCTACACGGAGAGGACGATCACCCATCGCAAGAAGGTCGCCGAAGAGGTTGACAGCACGGCGCGGCGAGGCTGGGCTCAAGCGGTGGGCGAACGGGAGATCGGCCTTAATGCTCTCGCCGCTCCCATCATCGATGGGCAAAGCGCTCTCAAGGGCATCCTTGGAGTGCAGGGGCCTGCCGGGCGCTTCGGCCGGCAGGCGATGCGTTCGGCCATCGCCCCCCTGCTTTCAAGCGCAAACGCGATATCCAGGATTTGGACCGGATGAGACACCGCCACCGCAGCTTGCCAAGATATTCTGCGTTCGACCTCGTCCGTCACGGCGTCTCTGGTTCACGATGGCCGAGCGTTTGGCAAGCACG
Source organism: Actinomycetota bacterium (assembly GCA_013695055.1). Taxonomy (GTDB): domain Bacteria; phylum Actinomycetota; class CADDZG01; order CADDZG01; family WHSQ01; genus JACDBF01. The sequence goes on along the minus strand of JACDBF010000243.1, from coordinate 2,533 downwards.
CGATCTGCAGCCAAGCTACGACGTGGTAGTCGTAGGCGGCGGAGTGCACGGTCTCGCGACCGCCTACTACCTTGCCCACCATCATGGCATCACGAACGTCGCCGTGCTGGAGAAAAGCTATCTTGGAAGCGGAGCCTCAGGACGCAACACGGCGATCATTCGGTCAAACTACCTCACGCCGGAAGGGGTGCGCTTCTACGATCGCTCGCTGAAGCTGTACCAAGCACTGGCCGCGGATCTGAACTTCAATGTGATGTTTTCCCGGCGTGGACATCTAACGCTCGCCCACAACGACAGCTCGCTTCGAACCATGCGGTGGCGCGCGGAGGTCAACAAGCTCGAGGGCATCGAGTCTGAAGTCATAGCTCCGAACGAGATCAAGGAGCTTGTGGGACATCTCGACACTTCGGGGCGCGCTCGCTACCCGATACTCGGCGCGCTTTATCACCCACCGGGTGGAACCATCCGCCACGATGCCGTCGTCTGGGGATATGCGCGCGCCGCGAATGCGCTGGGCGTCCACCTTCACCAGTACACAGAGGTCATCGGGATCGATGTCGGTGGTGATCGAGTCGTGGGTGTCCAAACCAACCGCGGGCCTATTGCAACTTCCGTGGTGGTCAACTGCACGGCCGGGTGGTCCTCCCTTATCTCCAAGATGGCCGGCGTTGAGATGCCAATCAAGACCTTTCCTCTGCAGGCCGCTGTTACCGAGCCCGTCCGACCCTTTCTGCACGCCGTGGTGGTGTCCGGAACCTTGCATGTTTACGTGAGTCAGACTGATAGGGGTGAGCTTGTTTTCGGGGCGAGTGTGGACCCCTTTCCCTCATATTCGATGCGAGGTTCACTGGAGTTCACCGAGGGCGTGGCCGGTCATCTGCTCGAGCTGATGCCGTCGCTGGCGAATATGCGTGTGCTCCGGCAGTGGGCGGGATTGTGTGACGTCACACCGGATTTCTCCCCGATCATGGGAGTTACACCGATCACGGGTTTCTATGTCGACGTCGGCTGGGGAACCTACGGGTTCAAGGCGGCCCCCGTCGCAGGTGAGGCGATCGCCCAGATGATCGCGACAAAGAAGACTCCTACGCTCATCGCGAGCTTTGACCTCGCGCGCTTCTCCGAAGGCAGGCTGATGGCGGAAAAGGGAGCGGCGGCGGTTGGGCACTGATAGCTGATGATCTTGCTTCCATGCCCTTACTGCGGGCCTCGCAACGCATCCGAATTCCGGTACATAGGTGAGCAAGGTGAACGCCCCGACCCCAATCAGGCGGCTCCATCAGCCTGGCGCTCCTATCTGTATGTCCAGTCCAATGAAGCGGGTTGGGTCATCGAGACGTGGTGGCACGCATCCGGGTGCAGGCGATACCTGATCGTCGAGCGCGAGACGGTCACCAACGAGGTGCGCGCCGTCAGGCCCCCAGCCGCTCCACCTCGGCATCGCCTCCTGGATCAAGCCGAAGAGACCCAGGGGCAATCATCGTGAGGGGGCCCCACCTGATGCGATCGACCGTCACAAAGGCAACGCCGATGCGTCTTGGCCCCCAGCAGGGCGAGGTCATCGACCGGCAGCACCGATTCACGTTCTCATGGGATGGCCGGGAGTACCCGGCGTACTCGGGCGACACAATCATCTCTGCGCTGTCGGCTGCGGGCGAGCGCATCTTCTCCCGGAGCTTCAAATACCATCGTCCCAGAGGGCTTTTGACCGCGAGCTATCTTGACCCCAATTGCATTCTCCAGGTCGGAGACGAGCCCAACGTGCGGGCGGCGCATCGACGCGTAACACCAGGAATGTCGGTCCGCTCACAGAACGTTTGGCCATCCCTCCGGTTGGACGTCAAGGCTGCCAATCAATCAATCGCACGCTTCTTGCCGGCCGGCTTCTATTACAAGACATTCATCAAGCCGCAACGACTGTGGCCCGCATACGAAAGCGTCCTGCGCCGATTCTCTGCGGGCGGCACCGTATCCGCCGAGGCGCACCACGGCTACTTCGATAAGCGATACGTCCATCCCGATGTGCTCGTCGCGGGTGGTGGGCCGGCCGGGATGGCCGCGGCATTGGGGGCGGCTTCGGCCGGTGCCCGGGTGCTGCTCGTAGACGAAGAGCACGATCTCGGAGGCCACCTGCGGTGGGGAAATCTCGACAATTTGGGGGTCCTCGAAGCGCTACGCGCCGAGGTCTGTGCAGCATCCAACATCGAAGTGATGATCGACTCCGTCGCGACGGGACGCTACGACGGCAACTGGATCTCGGTGCTACAACGCCGGGTCCCGGATGTGGTCGAGCGACTTGTCAAGGCGCGCGCCAAATCTCTTGTCGTGGCCGCCGGACTAGTCGAGCGCCCGTATGTATTCGAAGGAAACGACACGCCCGGTGTCATGTTGTCTACCGCGGCTCGTCGCCTCATCAACCTCTACGCAGTCAAGCCGGGTGAGAGAGCTGTGGTTTTCACGGCTAACTCTGACGGCGATGCAGCAGTAGACGACCTCCATCGTGCCGGAGTCGACGTGGCGCGCGTCGTAGACG
>JACDBF010000237.1 GCA_013695055.1 Actinomycetota bacterium | reverse complement strand
GAGCTCGAATCGGAGCGCGGCGTCATCCTCGAAGAGATAGCGATGCACGAGGATGCTCCGGACGAGCTGGTTCACGATCTCTTTAGCCGCTCGATGTGGGACGGCCACCCGCTTGGACGCCCTGTGCTCGGCTACAACCGAACGGTGTCGTCCGTTGCGCGCGATGAAGTTGTCGACTACTGGCATGCACGCTATTCGCCGCCCAATCTCGTGGTGGCCGCTGCCGGCAATGTCGATCATGATGCGCTGGTCGAGCGCGTGGAGACGCTGTTCGCGAGCTCGTCCCCGGGGATCCGCACGGTCCGCGATGGGGCTGCCCCCAGTCCCCATAGCGGCATCAATGTGCACAAGCGCCCAACGGAGCAAGCTCATATCGTGCTGGGTGCCTCAGGGCTCAACCGTAAGCACCCCGATCGCCATGCTCTCACCGTGCTCGACGTGGTCCTGGGCGGAGGTATGTCCTCGCGCTTGTTCCAAGAAGTGCGCGAGAAGCGCGGCCTCGCTTACGCCGTGTATTCGTATCGCTCTCTATTCGCCGACGCGGGGACCTTTGCGATCTATGCGGGGACGACTCCGCAGAACGCGGAGACCGTCATGGACATCACTCGGAACGAGATCTCTTCGGTGATCGCCGACGGCATCACCGATGCCGAGCTCGAGCGAGCCAAGGGACATCTGCGCGGATCTTTGGTGCTGTCCTCGGAAGACCCGGGCAGCCGGATGAATCGACTTGGGCGACAGCAGCTCACGACGGGGGAGATCCTTTCGGTCGACGAGCTCATCGGGCGATTCGAAGCGTTGCAGATCGAGGACATCAAGCATGTGGCCGACGTCGTCCTCGGCCCCCGCAAGCTGCAGACGACCATAGTGGGGCCGTTCGATGAGGACGCGTTCGACAGCCATGCTGCGTGATGCCCGCGCTTAGAGTCGGCGTGGTGGGCGCATCCGGCAGGATGGGCTCGGAGACGTGTGCGGCTATCACGCATGATCCCGATCTCGAGCTTGCGGTCAAGGTGACTCACTCGGACTCGCTGGACGCGCTGGTCGAGGAGGACGCCGAAGTGGCGGTGGACTTCACGACGCCCTCGGCCGTTGCAGCCAATGTTGCCTGGTGCCTCGACCGCGGAATCCACGCGGTGGTGGGCACCACGGGTCTGTCGGACGATGACGTCTCCGAGCTTCGGCGCAAAGCCGAAGCTTCCGGGGCCAACGCGATCATCGCGCCCAACTTCGCCGTTGGAGCAGTGTTGATGATGCGTTTCGCCACCGAGGCTGCTCCGCACTTCGACAGGGCCGAGATCATCGAGCGCCACCATGAGAACAAGCTGGATGCCCCTTCCGGCACCGCCGCGCGCACGGCCGCCTTGATGAGCGCGCGCCGCCCCGATGGCTGGGGTCCGACGGGGGCGGAGGCGAAGAGTCGCGGTGAGGACCACCGGGGGGTGCGGATCCACTCGGTCCGCGTGCCGGGGTCGGTCGCGCATCAAGAAGTCATCCTCGGAGCGCGCGGTCAGACGTTGACCATCCGCCACGACTCGATAGACAGAGCCTCCTTCATGCCCGGAGTCCTGCTTGCCGTAAAGGCGGTTGCGAAATCGCCGGGCGTGACCGTAGGACTCGAGCGACTGCTCTTTCCCGGTGCATGAGAAGGGCGCTGCTTCTCGTCGTCGCGTGCGCGTTGTCGAGCGCCGGATGCTACGCAGGAGGCTCGGCCCCCAGCGTGTCCGAGACGCGCCCCACGGTGGCGGTTTCGTTTCCCGAGACCGCCAGCCCCGGGGCGATCGAGACGGCGAGCATCGAGGTGACCAACCCGGGCCCCCAAGCTTTTCGCAGCCTGTTCGTCACCTTCTCGGTCGTCGCCATACCGGGAGAGCCGGAGCTGCCTCGCGACCTGGTGGCGCCCGGAAGAGGGGGTCTCAGCCCTACGGTGGAGGCCGTTCGACCGGAGCCCGCAGCCGTGACCGGCGGCGTTGTCTACAGGTTCTCGGAGGCGGACACGGGCGAGGCGGCTCTGCCCGTCGGCGGCACCAGGACCGTGGAGTTCGACATCCGGCTGCCCGAGAAGACCGGTCTTGCCGCGAGCTCGGTGCAGGTCTACCCGGGCGAGAATCCGGAGCGAGCCGGCGGCGCGTTGCTGCGCACCACGGTCAGATAGCGGTCTTGCGGGGTGGGCTGTAGCGTGAACGTCGGTGGAGAAAACACATCTTGCGCACACAATGAGGCGGTAGGAGATAGCGCGACGGAGCTACCCAGGAGGTGGACGCGGTGAACGAGGCGAGCTTTGGTGAGGTCATCACGGCGATGGTGACGCCTTTCGGTCCCGACGGCGATTTGAACATCAAAGGAGCGCGCTCGTTGGCCGCCCATCTGGTGAGCCACGGCTCGGACGGCCTCGTTGTGTGTGGGACGA
>JACDBF010000235.1 GCA_013695055.1 Actinomycetota bacterium | reverse complement strand
GGCTTGATCAGCATTCCCGTGCGGCTCTATTCCGCCGTCCAGGACAGAAGCTTGAAATTTCACCTCCTGCACGAGGCGGACGGCGGGCGCATCCGCTACCAGCGCACCTGCGCAAAGTGCGGAAAAGAGGTCACCTGGGACGACATCGTGAAGGGCTATGAGTACTCCAAGGAACACTACGTGACCTTCACCGAGGAAGAGATGGAAGCGCTGGGCGTCGACTCCATCAGGGCAATAGACGTCGTTTCCTTCGTCCCTTTGAGCGACATCGACCCGATTTATTTCAACAAGCCCTACTACGTCGCACCCGAAGCCTCGGGTCTCAAGGCCTACAAGCTACTTGCCGACGCCCTCCAAGCAGAGGGCCAAGTGGGCGTGGCCAAGGTGGCGCTTCGGGATAAGGAGCACCTCGCAACCATCCGGCTCAAGGACAACGTGTTCGTGCTGGAAACGATGCACTGGCCCGATGAGATACGAGAGCCTGAATTCGAAGAGCTCGACAAGAACGTCAAGGTACGCGACAACGAGGTCAAGATGGCTCGCCAGCTCATCCAGCAGCTCTCGGGCGAGTTCGAGCCTTCCGAATTCGAAGATGAGTACCGCGTCCGCTTGCAAGAGCTGGCCGAAAAGAAGATCGAAGGCCAGGAGATCACCGTCTCAGCCGAGGCCGAGGCTGAGCCTGCCCCGGTCGTGGACCTCATGGAGGCGCTCAAGGCGTCGGTGGCCGAAGCCAAGAAGCGTAAAACGGACTCATCCGGAGGAGAGGCCGGCGAAAAGGCCGCCTCGCGCAAGGCCTCGGCCTCTTAGCTCAACCGGAAGGGGGGCTGCCTTGGAAACGGTCTCTATGACGCTGCCCGCATCGCCCGAGCTCATCGGCGTCGTCCGCTTGGTCGCTGCGGGCCTCGCGGCGCGCCTTCAGTTCTCCTTGGAGGACATCGAGGATCTGAAGATCGCCGTGGACGAGATGTGCTCCTACATGACGGGAGCCCAGGGCCGCGAAGGCTCGCTGGAGCTGTCCTTTCAGATGCAAGAGGGGCGTATCGAAATAAGGGGCACTGCGCATCTGTCCTCTACGACGAGGGTTCGGACGGAGCTGACAGATTTCTCTCGGATGATCCTGGACACCGTCACCGACGCGGCCTCCCTCGAGACGCGCGACGGGGGGCCCGCCTTCCATGTCGTGAAAAGCAAGGGGTAGCGTGGATCGAACGGCCTCGCTGAGCAGGGAAGAGGTGTACGCCGCGTTCCAGGCCTACCACCGGGCGAGCACGGACTCCGAAAGGGCCCAGCACCGAGAAGTGCTGGTCGCGCAATATATGGGTTTAGTCGAGTTCCTCGCGCGCCGATTCCGTAATAGGGGAGAACCCGTCGAAGATCTGGTGCAGGTGGGAATGATCGGACTACTCAAGGCCATAGACCGCTTCGATCTCGATCGCGAGATCGAGTTCTCGACGTATGTCACCCCAACCGTCGTCGGCGAGCTCAAGCGCCATTTCCGGGACAAGGGGTGGGCGGTCAGGATGCCACGGCGGCTCCAAGAGCTGCATCTCGAGCTCACTCAGATAGTGGGCCGGCTGGGCCAAGAGTTGGGGCGCTCCCCCACCGTGGCCGAGATAGCCGAGGCCGCGGGCACGTCGGAAGAATCCGTCCTAGAGGGCCTCGAGATCGCTCACGCCTATAACTTCAGCTCACTCGACGCCCCGATCGACGGCGACGAAGCCGGCTCGACCTCCTTCGCCGAGCAGCTCGGAACCGAGGATGAGCATTTGGTGAACCTCGAGAGTCGCGCCTCGTTGGCTCCCGAGATGGCCAAGCTCCCTGAACGTGAGCGCAACATCCTCTACCTCCGTTTCTTCAGGGGGCTCACGCAGTCCGAGATCGCCGCTCGCTTGAACATCTCCCAGATGCACGTCTCCCGGCTGCTCAATCGCACGCTGGCTCGCCTCCGGGAAGCCCTAGAAGAGAAATGAGGGGCCGGCTGGTGGGGGCACTAGCCGCCACCTGGTTGGCCGCAAGCGGTTGCTCTCTTCCGCCGGTGGACCTGGTCGAGCAGCGCCCACTTGCCCTGCGCACCACCATTAGGGCGGCCGACGGCACGAAGCTCGCGCGCCTGTTCAAGCAGAATCGGGCGCTCGTGCCGCTCGAAAAGGTTCCGGTCTCGATGAGATCTGCCGTGCTCGCAGCCGAGGACGCTCGCTTCTTTGCGCACCCCGGCTACGACCTTCGCTCCATAGCCCGGGCCGCGCTCGTGAACCTCCAGGAGGGGGAGGTCGTGCAGGGTGGCAGCACGATCACGCAGCAGTACGTGAAGAACACTTTCTTCCGCCATCCGGCTCGGGATCTGGAGCGCAAGGCGCGCGAGCTTCGCCTGGCGATCGAGGTCGAGCGGTCGTTGTCCAAAGAGCAAATCCTCGAGCGTTACCTCAATACCGTGTATTTCGGGGCTGGGGCATATGGGATCAAGAGCGCGTCGGAGACCTTCTTCGCCCACGGGGTCGCCGGCCTCACTCTTTCGGAATCGGCCCTGCTCGCCTCCCTCGTCAAATCGCCCACGTTCTACGATCCGTACGATCACCCGCAGCAAGCGCTGAGGCGCCGCAACTACATCCTCGGCCGGATGGCCGAGCTCGGCAGTGCCGGATCCAGCGCGGTGCGCAGGGCCCGGCGAAGCGAGCTTGGAATAGTCCGAGACCCGCCCCTCATCGCGACTCGCCAGCCGTACTTCGTCGAGGCCGTCAAACGCGAGTTGCTGGGAGAGCCTGCGTTGGGGTCGAGCGAGGCGGAGCGGGCCAAGGAGATCTGGCAGGGGGGGCTCCAGGTCGACACCACGCTCGACCCCGAGCTTCAGGCGGCCGCGGAAAGGGCCGCAGGCTCCATCCTCAACCAGCCGGGAGATCCCGAAGCCGCGCTCGTTGCCATCCGGCCACAGACCGGGGAGATCGTCGCCATGGTCGGGGGCCGGGACTGGAGCTCGTCACAGGTAAATCTCGCCCTCGGGACCGAGGGCGGAGGCTCCGGGCGCCAGCCGGGCTCGGCGTTCAAGCCGATCGTCGCCGCAACCGCTCTGGAGTCGGGCATCTCGCTCGATGCACGATACGAGTCCTCGCCTGCCACTTTCACTCTCCCAGGTGGCGAGCCGTGGGCGGTGAGGAACTCCGAGGGCGCGGACTACGGATTGCTGCCTCTCGACGAGGCGATGGTGCGCTCGGTCAACGGCGTGTATGCCAGGTTGACCCTGCAGCTAGGAGCCAGCCAGATCGTCAATCAAGCCCATCTCATGGGCGTCCAAGCGACCCTTCCACCGTATCCGTCGATCGCTTTGGGAGGCTCCGAGGTGAGCGTTCTCGACATGGCGACCGCCTACGCGACGCTCGCCAACGGAGGGACGGCCGTCGAGCCGACGACGATAAGGAAGGTCCGGCTGGCCGGAGGCGAATCTTTCGAGCCCGAACGGGAAGTGGTTCCCGGCACGATGTCGGCCGGCAATGCCTACCTCCTCACCAAGGTGCTCGAGCAGGTCATTGAGCGCGGAACGGGGGTGGCGGCCGACATCGGCCGGCCGGCCGCCGGCAAGACCGGCACAACCAACGACTACACCGACGCCTGGTTCGTGGGCTACACGCCCGACCTGGTGGCCGCCGTCTGGGTCGGCCATCCCGAGGGGACGATCCCCATGACTTCGGTTCACGGCATACCCGTCTCGGGCGGCACCTTTCCGGCGCAGATCTGGCGAGCGTTCATGCGTACGGCCCTCCGGGGCCGGCCGGTCCAGGGGTTTGAGATTCCCAAGGGCGAGCTCGTCACGGTCGCCATAGATCCCAACACCGACCTCCTGGCGGCTCCCTGGTGTCCCGGCGAGACCAGGAAGATGCTGCGCCAGCTGGTTCCCACCGAGTATTGCCCCGCACCCCCTCCGCCCGAGCCGGAGCCCTTGGTCACGCCGGACCCGAGCCCGTCGCCCGGCGCCGGATCCAGCGCAGGGGCCGGCAAAGACAGGGGGCCCGGAGACGATCACCCCAAGCCTGAGTCATCGCCCAAGCCTGAGTCATCGCCCAAGCCAGAGCCCTCGCCCGAGTCATCGCCCAAGCCCAAGCCGGAGCCTTCGCCCAAGCCCTCCCCCGGCAAGGACTAGCGCCCACCTTAATCGTGCGACGGGAACACCCGCCAGCACGCATCCGGCGCGCTGCGCACAACGGCCACTAGTCTTGTAGCCATCTCAGAGCGGCGGCCCGACAGATTGGGGGTAAAGGTGCGGATTGCTGTGATCTCGGACATTCACGGCAACCTTCCGGCGCTCGAGGCCGTGGAGAAAGACCTCGAGCTTCAGGCGGCGGACGAGGTTTGGTGCGCCGGAGACCTCGGCTGGGGAGGCCCGTGGGCCTCGGAATGCATCGCTCACGTCCGCTCGGCGGGCTGGACGACCGTCAAGGGCA
>JACDBF010000195.1 GCA_013695055.1 Actinomycetota bacterium | reverse complement strand
GGTGACGAGCCGCTCCGCAAGGTGCCCACGCTCGAACCGGGCCGCGGAACCAAAAAGCACGTCCAAGGGCTGTTCGACGCAAGCCCGGACTCATCGACGCTCATCGCCAATCTCGGGGCTTGACGTTGGGCTCGGCTACGATTGGCGCCATGAACGAACACAGAGAGGTGATTCGATGACGTCAGGCGGCGGACAGAACCGCAAGTCGAAGCCGCGGCGCGAAGAAGAGCAAGCGAAGACCGAGGCGACGCCCGAGGCTCAGGAAAAGGGCACCGAGGTCGACGATCTGTTGGATGAGATCGATGAGGTTCTCGAAGAGAACGCCGAGGACTTCGTGCGGGGCTTCGTCCAAAAAGGCGGCGAGTGATCGGCGCCCCAAGCCGGGTCGGCGCGCGCCCGATACATAGCCTTCAAGCATGACCGATAGGGGCAAGATCGATTCCCTGCGTCTGCCTGTGAACGGGCCGGGCTCGTCTTTCTCCGAGCTCTTGGAGGCGCGCAAACCGGACTTGCTGCCCGAACGAGACGTCAAAGGTCACGTCGAGGTCCCCGAGGGCACGACCGTCCTTGCGCTCCGCTATGCCGAAGGCGTCGTCGTAGCCGGCGACAGACGCGCCACCGAGGGCTTTCAGATCGCCCACCGTTCGATCGAGAAGGTCTTCGCTGCGGACGACATGTCGGCCGTCGCCATCGCCGGTGCGGCTGGACCGGCCGTCGAGATGGTGCGCCTCTTCCAGACCGAGCTCGAGCACTACGAAAAGGTCGAAGGCGAACGGCTGACGCTCGAAGGCAAAGCCAACAAGCTGTCCCAGATGATCCGGGCGAACTTGCCCGCCGCGATGCAGGGTCTGGTAGTCGTCCCACTGTTCGCGGGCTTCGATGAGAACCGCGAGTATGGCCGCATCTTCAAATACGACGTCACCGGCGGCCGCTACGAGGAAGACGACTACCACGCAACCGGATCGGGCGGTAAGGACGCGCGCGGGTCTTTGAAGAAGCGCTTTCATCCAGACCTCACGCGCGACGAGGCCATCAAGTGCGCGATCGAGGCTCTGTTCGATGCAGCCGACGAAGACGTCGGCACCGGCGGGCCGGATCTCATGCGCGGCATCTTTCCCACCGTGGCGGCCATCTCATCCGAGGGCCTGGTTGAAGTGCCCGAAGACGAGATACGCGCGCTGTTCGAAGAGGTCATCTCTGAGCGCGGCGGCGAAGTCCGGGGGCCGGAGAGCCACCCGGTCGATGTCCGCCGGCCCGGAGAGGAGGGCTGAGCCATGCCCATGCCCTATTACGTATCTCCCGAGCAGCTCATGCGCGACAAGGCAGACTACGCGCGCAAAGGCATCGCCCGGGGCAAGTCAGTCATCGCACTCGAGTACTCCGACGGGATCTTGTTCATGGCTGAGAACACGTCGGCCACGCTCCACAAGATCTCTGAGATCTACGACAGAATCGCCTTCGCCGGAGTCGGCAAGTTCAATGAGTTCGAGCAGCTGAGGATCGGCGGCATCAGGCTCGTCGATATGAAGGGCTATGCGTACTCGCGCGAGGACGTTACCGCCAAGAGTCTCGCCAATGCTTACTCACAGACGCTCGGCAACATCTTCACCTCGGAAGTCAAACCATACGAATGCGAGATCCTCGTCGGAGCGGTGGGAGAGGAAACCGCGAGCAACGAGCTCTTTCACATCCTCTACGACGGCTCGGTCAGCGACCGCACCGGATGGGTCGCCATGGGCGGCGCGTCCGACCAGTTGAACGAATACTTGGAGAATCACTACACGAAGGACTATCCGAAGTCGGTCCCCGACCTCAAAGCGAGCGTCGCTATGGGCCACGACGCCCTCAAGACGGTGGAGGAGCGGGACCTCACGGCCGAAGGGCTCGAGGTCGCGATCCTCGATCGCGCCCGCGCCCGGCGCAAGTTCCGCCGCCTGCCGGCGGCCGATCTCACCAAGCTCCTGTAACCACTGCCGTCGCTATTACCCTCGCATCAGTGAGGGGCCATTCGCTCTTGCACGACTACAACAACGACGAGTACAACACCAACACCACCCGGCCTGATTACACTGATCCTCTGTGAGCGGCCGTATCTGTGCCACCCTGTTGTTGACGTCGGCTCTCGTGTGGGGCTGCACAGATGAAGGATTACCTCTTTGCAAGGCCAAGCTCCCCGAGATGGTGTTGCAGCCATCCGACCTCCCCAACACCTACGAGCAGTTCGACTACGGCAGGCTGGCGCGCGCAGATATGCCGCAAGGGCCCCGGGGGGATCCCTTCCGGTTCGGCCGTGAGGGAGGCTGGAAGGCGCGCTACAGGCGCCTGGGATCTCGTCGGATCTCGGGACCGCTGGTGATCGAGTCCCGCGCCGACCTATTCGAGACGGACGACGGTGCGGTCAAAGACCTCGGCGCTCATCGAGAGGAGCTCAGGGCCGCCGTCGAAGCCTCGGACGGTGCGGCGCGCCTCCTCGCCGACCCCGGCTTTGCCGACGAGGGGACGGCCATGAGCCTCACTCAGGGGAGCGGACCCCGCGCCGTACGCTTCCTCACCGTCGCCTGGCGAATCGACAACGCGACCGCCTCGGTGGTCGTCAGCGGCTTCGCCGGAGGCGTGTCATTCGAGGAGGCAATCGCCTTGGCGCGGGCGCAGGACCGGCGAATGGCCGGGGCGACCTGCTGACGAGCACCGCCCTCACAAGAGCACAAGCACCAAATCCTGCCTCCCTGCACGGCGTGGCAAAGGCGGTTATCGTCCGCGGGCTTGGGTTTTATTGGGCGGCGGAAGAGGGGGAGAGTAAATGAGGCGTTCTCGTGGCTTGCTGGTGGCGGTGGCCATCCTGGGCTCGCTGGTGGTGGTTACGGCCGGCGCAGCTTCTGGACAGTCGGGGCAAACGACGCAAGGGACGAGAAAGGCAGACAGCGTGCCGCTGTCCGGGGTGGCGGCGTTCAGAGATCAGAACTTCGGAACCCGGATAACGGAGTGCCCCCAGGCGGGGCTTCCGGCCGGAGAGCCCGACCCTCTCGACCTCCGGCGCGTCGATG
>JACDBF010000178.1 GCA_013695055.1 Actinomycetota bacterium | reverse complement strand
GCCCTCAAGCGGGCCGGTTTCCTCACTCGCGACGCGCGCGAGAAGGAACGTCGCAAGTACGGTCTGAAGAAAGCGCGCAAGGCCCCTCAATACTCCAAACGCTAACCAAACCCGGGCTCGAGTGGGTGATGAGTGGCGGTATGCGCCACCTGACACCCACTCGGCCGGGTTTTCCTAGACCTCGGCCAGCATGTTCCGCAGGACCATTTGGAGGACGCCTCCGTTGAGGTAGTAGTCGAGCTCGACCCTCGAGTCGATGCGGCACTGGACCCGAAACTCCACGTCTTCTCCATCGTCCTTAACGGCCTTCACGCGCAGCTCGACATGAGGCTCGAGCGCGCCCTCGACTCCCGTGATGGTGAACGTCTCGGTTCCATCCAAGCCGAAGCTTTCGGCGTTCTCGTCCTCTGAGAACTGAAGGGGCAGAATGCCCATGCCCACGAGATTGCTGCGATGGATGCGCTCGAAGCTCTGGGCGATCACCGCCTTGACTCCAAGGAGCAGCGGTCCCTTGGCGGCCCAGTCGCGCGAGCTTCCCGAACCGTATTCCTTGCCGGCGATCACGATGAGGGGTGCGTTTTCGTCCGCGTACTGCATGGCTGCGTCGAAGATGGTGACCGCATCTGAGCCGGGCTGATGCACGGTCCAACCCCCCTCTTTGTCGACGAGGCTGTTCCGCAGCCTGATGTTGGCGAATGTCCCTCGCACCATTACCTCGTGGTTGCCGCGCCGGGACCCATAGCTGTTGAAGTCTTGCGGCTCGACTCCGCGCTCGGTCAAGTATTTCCCGGCAGGAGAGCTCGGAGGTATGGCTCCGGCGGGCGAGATGTGGTCGGTCGTCACCGAGTCTCCTACTAAGGCGAGAACCCGGGCCCCCCTTATGTCCGAAGGTTCGTTGGGTTCGGGGCCAAGATCGGAGAAGAACGAAGGCTCGCGCACGTAGGCCGAGTCCTGGTCCCATTCATAGAGGGCGCCCTCCGGTGAGGGAAGCTCCTGCCAGCGCTCGTCACCGTCGAAGATGGTCGCGTACTCCTCCTGGAACAGCTTGGCGCTCACGGATTGCAGCGCCTCGTCGATCTCCTTGGGGTCGGGCCAGAGGTCGGTGAGAAAGATGTCTGTTCCCGACTCGTCTTGCCCGAGCGGGTCGCTCGTGAGATCGATGTCGGCTGTGCCCGCGAGCGCGTAGGCGACCACGAGAGGAGGGGAAGCCAGATAGCTGGCTTTGACCTGCGGATGAATGCGGCCCTCAAAGTTGCGATTACCCGACAGGACCGAGACCACGGCGAGGTCGCCGTCGTCGACGGCGCCGGCGACGGCTTGGGGCAGAGGACCGGAGTTGCCGATGCACGTCGTGCATCCGTACCCCACGACGTGGAAGCCGAGCTTCTCGAGGTAGGGAACCAGTCCCGCATCTTCGAGATACCTCGTCACCACTCGCGACCCAGGCGCCATGCTGGTCTTCACCCATGGTTTTGAGGTGAGGCCCCGCTCGACCGCGGCCTTGGCAAGCAAGCCCGCGCCCAGCATCACCGATGGGTTGGAGGTATTGGTGCAGCTCGTGATGGCGGCGATGACCACCGAGCCGTCGGTCACCGAAGCGGAGCCGTCCGTCTGATCAGCTTCGACTTGGCCGCCGGTCGACGAGCCGAGACCCGCGCTGCTTTCGGTTTCCATTCGGCCGGTCTCGGTTTCCTCCTGGCGCCGGCCGTCCGCGAAGACCTCCTGGAAGCTGTCCCACACATTCGGCAAGGAGACGCGATCTTGGGGACGTCTGGGCCCCGCAACGCTTGGTTCGACTTGTGCGAGATCGAGCTCCAAGTCCTCGGTGAACTTGGGCTCCGGACCGTCGTCGACTCGGAACATCGTTTGTTCCTTCGCGTAGCGTTCTACGAGATCGATCAGCCCTTTGTCTCGGTTCGTCAGCCGCAGATACGTGAGAGTTTGCTCGTCGATGGTGAACAGCGCCGCAGTGGCTCCGTACTCGGGGCACATGTTCGAGATCGTCGCTCGGTCCGCCACCTTGAGACTCGACAGCCCGTTGCCGTGAAACTCGACGAACTTGGAGACGACCCCGTGATCGCGAAGCATCTCTGTGATCGTGAGCACGAGGTCTGTCGCGGTCACGCCGGTCTGGAGCTCACCGGTCATCTTCAAGCCCACGACTCTTGGCGTTCCGAGAGGCATCGGCTGACCCAGCAGCGCGGCCTCGGCCTCTATGCCGCCGACGCCCCATCCGAGCACGCCGAGACCGTTGACCATCGTGGTGTGCGAATCGGTCCCGACCAGGGTGTCGGGGACCGCCACCATCTCGCCCTCGTCCTCGAGAGTCACGACCACGCGCGCGAGATATTCGAGGTTCACCTGGTGCACGATGCCGAGCCCGGGCGGGACCACTCGGAAACCCTTGAAGGCTTGCTGGGCCCAACGCAGCAACGAGTACCGCTCGTGATTGCGCTCGTATTCTCGGTCGACGTTGGTGGCAAAGGCTTGCACCGTGCCGAACGCGTCGACCTGCACGGAATGATCTATGACCAAGTCGACGGGCACTAGGGGATCGACCCTTCGAGGGTCGCCCCCGGCCCGCTCGACGGCCGAGCGCATCGCCGCAAGATCCACCACCGCAGGTACGCCGGTGAAGTCCTGAAGGATCACCCTGGAGGGGGCATAGGGAAAGTCGCGATCGTCCGGCCCCCCATTCCCCCAGTCCGCAAGCGCCCGGACGTCGTCCTCGGTGGCATGCTGGGCGCGCGCTGTGCGAATGAGGTTTTCCAGCAGTATCTTCACCGTGGCCGGGATGCGATCCAGGTCCGCGTCGAGGGCTTCCAGGCGGAAGATACCGACGTCGCCGGAGGCGGTTGAGAGCTTGCTTCGTGCTCCGAAAGAGTCCGTGGCCGTCATGTTTCCTCCTCACCGCAAGCCTCGCAGGCTGCGTCTCGGCGCTCACAGGAGCGCGTCCGGTCATGTTATCGGTCCCTTACGGGCCGGCTTATCGGTCCCTTTTCGCCGGGACCTGCGCGCGTTTGAGCCGTACGTGGGTCACAATCCAGCTATGTCTTCCCAAATGACTCCCTCGGATCACGCTATCGTCATCTTCGGCGCCAACGGCGACCTCTCCCGCCGCATGCTTCTGCCGTCTCTGTTCCGTCTCGAGGTGGAAGGATTGATGCCGGACGACTATCGCGTGATCGGTAATTCTCGCTCGACCCTTTCGAATGAGGACTTTCGAACCTTTGCGCGCACGGGAATCGATGAGTTCGGCCGATGTGAAGTGAAGGAAGCTGCCTGGAAGAGGTTTGCGGCCCGGCTCTCGTACGTCTCACATGAGTTCACCCCCGACGACTCCAGGCCCGTCGCGGAGGCAGTCGAGAAAGCGGAAGGCGAGATGGGCGGCGACGTGCGCAGGCTCTATTACCTCGCAGTACCGCCGTCCGCGTTTGCGACCATCACTCAAGCGATCGGCGTCTGTGGTTTGGAAAAGAGGGCGCGCGTCGTCATCGAGAAGCCGTTCGGAAGGGACCGCGAGTCCTATCGCGAGTTGAGCAAGTCCGTTCGAGAGGTCTTAGAGGAGTCGCAGGTCTACCGGATCGATCATTTCCTCGGTAAGGAGACGGTCCAGAACATCCTGGCCCTGCGCTTCGCCAACGGTATGTTCGAGCCCTCGTGGAATCGCCAGCACATCGACCATGTTCAGATCGATGTACCGGAGACGCTCGACATAGGCACGAGAGCCTCTTTCTACGAGACTACCGGCGCGCTGAGAGACATGATCGTTACCCACCTCTTTCAGGTTCTGGCCTTCGTTGCCATGGAGCCTCCGACGGCCATGGAGCCCACGCCCCTCATGAACGAGACCGCCAAGATCTTCGAGTCCATGGTTCCGCTCGCATGCGAGAACGTCGTTCGCGGTCAATACGAAGGCTATAGGAACGACGAAGGGGTGGACGAAGACTCAGAGACAGAGACTTTCATCGCGGCCAAGGTATGCATCGATAACTGGAGATGGGCCGGGGTGCCCTTTTATCTGCGCACCGGAAAGTGCATGGCGGAGAGTCGCCAAACCGTCACGCTCGCGTTCCGGGAGCCCCCGCGCCACATGTTCCGAGAGGCTCCCGCGGAATGGTTCCAACAGGATCACCTCGACCTCGAGCTCAGTGGAGAGGAAGGCGTGTCCATGACGTTCTTGGCCAAGGTGCCCGGCCCGGTGATCGAGCTCGCTCCGGCCCGGCTCAAGTTCACCTATGAGGGATCATTCGGCTCCGAGCTGATCGGCGCCTACGAGCGATTGCTGCACGATGCCTTGCTGGGCGACAGGACGTTATTCACGCGTGGAGACGCCATCGAAAGAAGCTGGGAGATCGTCGAGGACATTTTGAAGAACCCGCCGCCTCTCGAGCTCTACGCGCGCGGATCGTGGGGGCCGAAGGGAGCTGTGGAGCTGATCGCGCCACACAAGTGGCGTTTGCCCGATGGCTCCTCCAGCGTGCCGCCGAAGCGTCCGGAATGAAGCCGAGGCTCTAGAGAGGTTGTCCCGCACATGACGAAAACGGTGCAGTTTCACTTCGATCCGCTCTGCCCATGGGCTTGGGAAAGCTCCAAATGGATCCGGGAAGCTCAGATGGTGCGCGACATCGACATCGAGTGGCGGCTCTTCAGCCTCAAGCTCGTCAATGAAGGTAAGGAAGATCCACTAGCCGACGAGCACACGACGGGCACCCCGGCGCTTCGGACGCTTG
>JACDBF010000142.1 GCA_013695055.1 Actinomycetota bacterium | reverse complement strand
CGAAGCATTTCCCAGCAAGCGTTCCGCTGCGTAGATGTGAAATCTGGTGGCGTAGGCGAGATCATCCGAGTGGATGCGTTCGTCTCGATTGTGAAAACCTCCGTTGTAGACCTCTATCGGCGTTCGGCGGCTGGGCCAGAAGCCGTACGCGACCGTCCCGAAGGTCTCGCGCATGAAGTGCGAATCGCAGAAGCCCGGTGACACCGAGGGCAGCAGCGTGGCACCGGGATCGTTCTCATCGAGAAAGTCCTGGCATACCTGATAGAGCGGCGTGTCGATCGGCGCGACGGTTCCGCCGACGGGTGGCTCGATGAACTCGAGCTCGTAAGCGATGTCGGTCCCGAGAATGTCACGAAACTCACGCTCGAGGTCCTCGGGTGAGGTTCCGGGAAGCACCCGGCAGTCGCACTCCACCGATGCCCGTCCGGGCATCACGTTCCGGGCCTTCGAACCGTAAAGCCGCGTTGGTGCGATGGTCGAGCCGAATAGCGGCGGCACGTCGTCTCTAAATGACGGATGAAGCTGCGCGACTTTCTCGAGGGCGTCGTCGATGGGCCCGGCGGATGATCCGATGAGAACCTCGAGCAACCGGCGCGACTCGGCCCCCATCACCGGCGCGGCCCGATGGCGCCCGAGGCGGTCGATCAATGTGGCGAGCTTGGGAACGGCGTTGGTCCCTGCGGTGGGGATGGACGCGTGCCCCGCCTCCCCGAGAGCCGTGACCAGGACCGGCAGGGTCGCCTTCTCTCCGACGTTTATGGGTACGACGACACGCCCATCCGTAAGCTCCAGGCGAGTGCCTCCGCCTTCGTCGATCGAGTAATCGCATCCGATGTCGGGGCGCTCGTGACGCAGCCACTTGAGGCCGACCTCTTCGGTCCCGTCTTCCTCGTCGGCTTGAGCGAGGTACACGAGATCGCCGAGCGGACGAAAGCCCGCACGCGCCAGAGCTGCCATCGCTACAGCGCGGGTTGCGGCCTCGTTCTTCATATCCACGGTGCCGCGCCCCCATACGTATCCTTCCTCATCAAGATGGCCTCCAAAAGGCGGATGCTGCCAATCCTGTGGGTCCGCCGGAACCACGTCGGTGTGGCCCATGAACGCGAGCGAAGGGCCCTCGCCGGTGCCCGGGATGCGCGCTATCAAGTTGGCGCGGCGAGGATCGCGGGCCACGAGCTCGCAGCCGACGCCCGCAGATTCCAGATAGTCCTTGAGGAGTAGTGCGGCGGGAGTTTCGAGCCCGGGCGGGTTGGACGTGTCGATGCGCAGCAGATCGCGCAGCAGCGAGGTGGCCTCCTCACGCAGGCCCGAGTCATCGGGGTATCTCATTTCGACCCTCCACGTGTTGTCCGTGCCTGTTCAGAGCTGCATCACGGGCGAGAGCTATGCCCGCCGGCGGACGGGTTCGATCGTCAGGATGACACTTCAAGACGCTGCTCTCGTCACGACGGGCCTCTAATCTAGATCCATGGCTCTTCAGATCATGCTTGTCCGTCATGGCGAGACCGAGTGGAGCCGCGACGGAAAGCACACCGGCGACTCGGACGTCCCACTGACCCCCCACGGGCGCGCTCAGGCCCGGCGTCTGGGAGGCATGCTCGACGCCGAGAGCTTCTCGCTCGTGCTCACCAGTCCTCGCCGGCGCGCGACCGAGACCTGCCGGCTTTCGGGTCTGTCCGGAGCAGAGCTTTGTGAGGACCTGCGGGAATGGGAGTACGGCGCCTACGAGGGCCGTACGACCGCCCAGATACGTGAGGAGGTCGAGGGCTGGACGGTGTGGACACATCCCGTACCACAGGGAGAAACCGCCACCGAGGTGGGCCGGCGAGCCGACAAGGTGATCGAGAGAATCGGCAAAGCCGAGGGCCGGGTAGCTCTCTTTTCCCACGGCCACCTGTTGCGCGTGCTGGCGGCTCGATGGTGCGGCCTCGAGGCAACCCAAGGTCGACTCTTGAAGTTGGATACGGCGAGCTTGTCGGTGCTCGGATACGAGCGGGAAACGAGCGTGATCGAGATGTGGAACCGGCGGAACGCGTAGACCTCAGAGAGAGCAAATGGAACCACCCGGCGAGCCACGGTGTATCTGCACCACAAAAGAAAGAACCGGCCGCATGGAGGGAGAGCAAATGAACAAGCGACTGGCCGCGGGGATCGTGGTGAGCCTGGCCCTCGCCTTCATGGTGGCGCCGCTCTCAGCCGGCGCAGGCGGTTTCTGCTCCGGCCACGAGGGCGAGGTCATGACCACCGGCGCCGGAAGCACCGTCGAAATGAGCGAGAACTGTTTCAGGCCGACGGTCCTGCGCGTCCAACAAGGCGCCAAGGTCACCTTCGTGAACAATGATCCAGACGTGCACTCCGTCGGCGGCGTCGGGGGGTCCTTCGGAGACATGCACAAGGAGATACCGGCCGGCGAGTCCGTTGCTTATGCCTTCAAAGAAGAGGGGGTTTACCCATACGCGTGCATCTTTCATCCGGGCATGGCGGGAGCCATCGTGGTCGGCGACGGCGAGGACCCTGCGGCCTCGGCGGGGACAGCGTCTGGAGTCACGCAACCCTCGGCCGGCGCGACTTCCTTGGCCGGCAGTCAAGGGGCGCCCGCGGTCTGGCTCGGGCTCGGTGGCGCCCTCGTACTCTTGGTCGCAGCGGTCGTGTCGCTCGCCAGGGCCCTGACTCGGGCACGTAAACCGTTCGCTCAGGGAGTGGAGTAGCGCCGGCCTCCCGCCGGCGGATAAGCTTGCCGAATGTGTCGAAGCATCAAGGTTTTGCGAGGCGAGGACGGCGCGTCCGATCACGAGGTGTATGAGGCGTCGCTCCAGTTCGTTCGGAAGATAAGCGGTTACCGGCAGCCGTCGAAGGCAAACAGGGAAGTGTTCGACGAGGCGGTCGAACAGATAGAGGCCGCATCCCGAAGACTGCTCGACGGGCTGGTCACGCGGTCCAAGCCCGAAGACCAGCGCGTTTCAGCCTGAGGCCCTTCGGCCGAGACGGCCGGCCGGCGCGGTTGAAGCGCCGCTCATCTCGGGGGCGTCGCGCCCTTTAGGTCGAGAGTGAACAGCGCGCCGCCATCCGAGATGGTGCGCGCGGTCACACGGCCCCCGTGAGTCTCGGCGACATCTCGGACGATGGTGAGTCCGAGGCCCGATCCGGGGGCCGCGCGCGCCGAGGGGGACCGGTAGAAGCGATCGAACACGCGTTCCAAGTCCGCTTCTTCGATGCCCGGGCCGTGATCTCTGACGGTCAGCACGCACTCGCGGACTTGGACCTCCACGACTGAGTTTCGAGGGCTCCATTTGAGCGCGTTGTCGAGCAAATTTGACACCGCCCGCTCGAGGCGCGCCGGGCGGCCCACCAAAATGCAGGGCTCGGTTTCCAGGGTAAATGTGACGCGCGCGGCGCGCGCCCGCACGACCGCCACTGCTCGCTCCACCACCTCGTCGAAGCGGAGCTCTTCGGCTTCCACGAGCGGTTCGTTGCCGCGCGCAGCCTCTACCAGGTCCCCCACCAAAACGGTCAGCTCTTCTAGCTGCGTAACGACATCCTCGATGATGCGCTCTCGTTCCTCGGAGTCGAGGACTCCACCTCTGGCCAGAACCTCCATATTGGTTCTTACACTGGTAAGCGGCGTCCGCAACTCGTGCGAAGCGTCGGCTACCAGCCGTTGCTGATCGATGACCGATACCTCGAGGGCTTCCAGCATCGAATTGAAGGTCGTCGCGAGACGGCTCAGCTCATCGCTACCACCGGCCTCTATGCGACTCGTGAGATCGCGCGTGGCCGAGACGTGCTCTGCGGTGGCGGTAAGCCGGCGAACGGGGGCCAGCGCAGCGCCGGCCACGGCCCGGCCGAGCAGCGCCGCCAGAGCCGTGCCCCCCAAGAAGAGCACCAGGAGAACGATCGTGAGATCATCGAGCAGGTCCTCTATCTCATCGAGAGGGCGCGCAACCTGAACTGCAAGATCCGGAAGAACCCGACGCGTATAGACGCGGACGCGCGTATCACCCACTTCACGGTCTTCGTAATAGGCGGGCTCAGAGCCGCCGGCCACTGCGCGAGCGCGTTCCGTCACAGGTATCAGCGCTTCACGTCTCAGATAGACGACGTTGCCGCTCCCCGTTCCCACTTCCGTCCCCGATGGAGGATCGAGCGTTCCCTCGGCAGGGACGAACTGCGCGAAAGCGCGGTCACCGGACAGGGGGCCGGCATTGAGGCTTACGACGAACAGACCGCTCACGGGGTCTTGCCGCGTCTCGGTCAGGCGCGCCAGTGCCGCAAGCGAATCGTCTATCTGAGATCGCAGTTGTCCGCGTGTCACGATGAATACGATCGCGAGAGCCACGGCGATTGCGATCGCCACGGCCCCCGCGGAGATGGCGGCGAATCGATTACGCAGACTCAGGCTGCGCGCCCTGGTCATGTGTCCTTGAGGACGTAGCCCACGGCTCGTACCGTGTGAATGAGGCGAGGCTTGCCTCGAGCTTCCGTCTTTCGTCTTAGGTAGCCGACGTATACCTCGAGTGAGTTCGAGGTTGATCCAAAGTCGTAGCCCCACACGTGCTCGAAGATCACCGAGCGAGTGAGGACATGACGCGGATGCAACATGAAGAGCTCGAGCAGAAGGAACTCGGTGCGTGTCAGCTCGATTATCTCCTCCCCTCTCGACACTTCGTGCGCGACGGGAT
>JACDBF010000141.1 GCA_013695055.1 Actinomycetota bacterium | reverse complement strand
CGGCTTGCTCAGCAGCTTCCTGTTCGTCGAGATCGACGGTTGTGTAGATGCGCAACCCCCCGTTGAACAAGAGCTGCTGCCGGGCCCTCCAGGTCTTTGCGAGCTTCTCGAAGCGGGGATCGTAGGTGATGAGGCGCTTGACGTAGTCGACGAAATAGGGGGCCTTGTAGCGATCGAGCTCGAACGAGGGGGCAAGCTTCAGCTTCCCATCCGCCGTTGCCTCTTCGACGGCGGTGATATGTCCCGTCTCGACCATCTTCGCAAGCACGAGATCGCGGCGCGCTTTGGCTGCGGCCGGCTGATCCAATGGGTCGTAGGTCTCCGGCGAGCGAATGAGGGCTGCAAGCATCGCTCCTTGACCGAGGGTGAGACCCGCCGCCGAGCGGCCGAAGTAAGTCTTGGCCGCGGCTTGAACTCCGTAGGCTCCGTTCCCGAAGTAGACGCTGTTCAGGTACCGCCGGAGGATCTCGTTTTTGGAAAGCTTGCCCTCGAGCTGTCGCGCAAGCGCAGCTTCCTGGATCTTGCGCTCGAAGGTGCGGGCGGCGATCTCTCCAGGAGCGATGATAGCCGTCTTGATGTATTGCTGGGTGATGGTCGAGCCACCTTCTCTGATCTCTCCGCTCGCCGCATTCGTCAGCGCCGCTCGGATGATTGCCTTGAAATCGACTCCCTGGTGCTGATAGAAGCGCTCGTCTTCGATCGCCACGACCGCCTGACGCACGTGCCTCGGAATGGTCTTTAGCTTGCGAATGACCGTGCGGTTCTCCACCCCATGAAGCGTGGTTATCAGCCGCCCGTCCCCGGCGAAAATCTTGGAGGATTCCGCGGGCTGAAACCTGAGATCGGCGCGCGTCAGCTCGGGCAGATCGGTCAGCTGCGCGCACGACGCCATCATCAAGCCGGCGACGGCGCACAGGGACAGGGCGCGTCGGGAAGAGGAACTGAGCATGAACGGCTTAGTTTAGCGGTGCAATCATCCCTAAACGCGAGTAAATCGGGACGGAAAAGACATGAAAACGCACCGAACATGAGGCCAGAAGACGCCACGAGCGCCCAGCTGGGGCGCCTAACGGCCCGCTGTGAGCATGTCGAGGTGGCCGAGGACCTCCGGGCCCGCCTGGTCCTGGATAGACCTCTGCGGGTAAAGCTCGGCGTGGACCCCACGGCAAGCGACATAACCCTCGGCTGGGCGGTCCCCTTGCGCAAGCTCCGCCGTTTCCAAGATGAGGGCCACGTCGCGGTCCTGATCCTCGGCGATTTCACCGCTCGCATCGGAGATCCGTCGGGCAAATCGGAGACAAGGCCCCAGCTCGCTCCCGAGCAAGTACGGGCCAACGCGGACGCGTGTGTCGCTCAGCTGCTCGGCATCCTCAGCGAAAACAATCTCGAGGTCCGCTACAACTCCGAGTGGCTCGAGAGCTTGAACCTGACCGACGTCTTACGCCTGACCTCCCGCTACACGGTCGCTCGCATGTTGGAGCGGGATGACTTCTCCAAGCGCTACGCGCTCAACCGTCCCATCTCGATAAGCGAGTTCATGTATCCCTTGCTGCAGGGTTACGACTCGATCGCGATCGAGGCCGACGTCGAGCTGGGCGGCACCGATCAGCTGTTCAACCTTCTCGTGGGCCGCGACCTGCAGCGCGCCTACGGGCAATCCCCGCAGGTCGCCATGACTATGCCGCTTCTGGTCGGACTCGACGGCACTCAGAAGATGTCGCAATCGCTGGGCAACTACGTCGGCATAGAGGAGGCGCCCGACGAGATGTTCGGCAAGCTGATGAGCATCCCCGACCGCCTGATCGCGCAGTACGCGACTCTGGCGGCAGAGCTCGACTCGAGAACGGCCGGCGACCTCGAAGCGGACGCGGCCGCGGGCGGTCCCAAAGCGGGCGCGGCCAAGCGGACGGTGGCCCGAGCGGTCGTCGCTCTCTATCACGGTGACGAGGCAGCCGGTCGGGCCGAGGTTGCCTTCGACCGTCAGTTCAAGCTAGGCCGGGCCCCCGAGGACGTGACCGTGGCCGACATACCGGGCGACGCAATCGACGGCAACAGGGTCTTTCTGCCGCGAGTCCTTGCCGAGCTGGGCCTGGCCTCGTCGCGCACCGAGGCCCGCAGATTGATCTCGGGGGGAGGCGTGAAGGTCGACGGCGAGCCAGTGGGCGGCGATGAGCTTGCGCTCGCGGATCTGTCGGGCGCTCTGCTTCAGGTCGGCAAGCGGCGCTTCGTTCGCCTTCGGTAAACGCGCACGGCTTCCGGGATCTCGGCGCGGCGCGGCTCGAGCCGGATGGGAAAAGTTCCGTGCGTGTAGTTTGACCACAGAGTGATTCTCCTGGTACGCTGCTCGGCACCCCCCGGGGTAAATGAACGTTGGCATGCGCCCTCACCCAGAATCCTTCAATCGAGGGCGTGCTCGAGACCAAAGGGAGTCCTCTACAGGCAGCTGAACTTGTTTCGCAAGTTGCTGGATGACTCGCCGGTGCTGCTCGGGCCCGGCGTTTTTCTTTGCCCAGAGGGAACGTCGCTCCTTGAGAACTGAATAGTGTGCCTGCCGAGAAGCCCGCGCGAGCGGGTGGATCGGAGATCAGTGGACCCACGTCAAAGAGGAGCGCTCTCTCACGGAGAGCGCAAGACCTTTGGCGGACGT
>JACDBF010000136.1 GCA_013695055.1 Actinomycetota bacterium | reverse complement strand
GTTATGACCGCGCGCCATTTGGTGAACTTCGCCCCTCGCTCTCGGTAATCGTCGAGTCGCTCGCGCAGGCCGTCGAGGCCCTCGGTAACCTTCTCTCCCGGGAAGCCGGCAAGAGGCTTGGCGCCGGAGTCGACTTTGATGCCCGGCAGCACTCCCTTGCTCGCCAGCAGCTCGGCGAACAAGACCCCGTCTTTCGTCTTCTGGCCCAGGGTCTCGTCGTAGAGGATCACTCCACTGATGTCCTCCTCGAGACCGGGAGTGGTGAACAGCATCTCCCGGTACGCGCGGCGACTTTCCTCGGTCGAGTCGACCGCGATTGCGTCGAAGCGTTTCTTGATGGTCCCAGAGCTTTCGTCGGCGGCGAGGATCCCCTTCTCGCCGGCGACCAAGGCCGCGGCAGTGCGCTCCAGGTCTGTCATGGTCATCAGCGTCTCCTCGGGTCAAGAAACGAACGTCACGGGCAACCATATCCGCACCCCCGCCCCTCCCCCGAGCGCATCGATCTCGTCATTTAGACTCCTTTTCATGGTGTTCGAAGTTCCTTCTCCGGAGTCGCTCCCGGTCGCGTCCGCTCCTCCGGCGGGAACGGCGGGATCCGCATTGCTCCTCGTGGTGAGCGTCGCCTTCGCGGTGGGCGGCCAGCTCATGCTCAAGACGGCCATGGACCGTGTCGGGCGGATCGGCGCGGGCGAGCTCTCCGGCGGCGCCTCTCAGGTCGTGGGCCGGGCCGCTCGCGAGCCCCGCCTGTGGTTGGGTCTCGTGCTCTTCGGCGTGTCCGCGCTCTTCTGGCTGATCGTCTTGTCGCGCGTGCCGCTGTCGGTGGCCTATCCCTTCGTCGGAATTTCCTACGTCTTGGTGGTTGCCTTTGCTCGGTTCGCGCTGGGAGAGCATGTCCCGGCCCTCAGATGGATCGGCGTCGCCGTGGTTGCCTGCGGGATAGTGATCGTCGGACTGTCCTTTCGCCGGGCCGCGATCTAGTGCGCCGCGTGGGCAACGCGCCGGCGGATCACTGATGCGCTATCTGGTGACCGGGGCGGGCGGCTTCGTCGGCAGCCACCTCCACGACGCGCTGCGAGCTGAAGGCAACGAGGTCGTGGGCACGGGCCGGACCGCTGGCCCGGGCCTCTTTGCCTGCGACATGAGAGACCCCGACGCCGTGGAGCGCGCAGTCGAACGCGCCCGGCCCGAACGCGTCTTTCACCTCGCGGCGCAGTCGTCCGCCGGACGCTCGTGGACCGAGCCGGCCCTCACCTACGAGGTGAACGTCACCGGGTCGCATTACCTGCTGGACGCCTTGCGTCGCCGGGCGCCGGACGCGCGCGTCCTTTTGGCCTGTACGAGCGACGAGTACGGAGCCGTCGCTCCCGAGCAGTGCCCGGTCGACGAAACGGTCCCCCTCAGACCTCTGTCTCCCTATGCCGCTAGCAAGGTCGCCACGGAGTGGGTCGGACGCATGTTCCATGCCGCCTTCGACATGCAGATAGTGATAACGCGCGCCTTCATGCACATAGGCGCCGGCCAGCCTCCGCGCTTTGCGACGGCCGACTGGGCGCGCCAGGTGGCGCTGGCGGAGCGTGGCGAGCGCGGCCCGGTGATCGAGGTCGGCAACCTGGAGCTGAGGCGCGAGCTTGGAGACGTTCGGGACGTGGTCGACGCGTATCGCGCGGCGATAGAGCACGGCCGGCCCGGAGAGTCCTACAACGTCGCCACCGGCCGGGCTCCGAGCCTCAAAGAGGCGCTCGACATCCTCCTTTCGCGCGCGACCGTTCCCCTCGAAGCGAAGGTCGATCCTTCGAAGATCCGCCCGGCGGATCCCCCGGTCCTGCAGGGAAGCGCGGCGAAGCTCGAGAGCCTCACCGGATGGCGCCCGAAGCGCCGTCTCGAGGACACGCTCGCCGAGGTCCTCGACTACTGGCGAGCCGCGGGATGAAAGCCCTCATACTTGCGGGGGGTTTCGGGACCCGGTTGCGGCCGCTCACCTACACCCGGCCCAAGCACCTTCTGCCCATCGCAAACCGCCCGCATATCGAGCATGTCTTCGACCTCCTGATGGGCCACGGCGTGACGGACGTCGTGCTCCTGACCTCTTATTTGGCCGAGACCTTCGATGCGATCGTCGAGCGAGGGGTCAAGCGAGGCATGACGATTGCGGTCACGCACGAAGCCGAGCCGCTAGGTACCGCCGGCGCGCTCAAGAATGCCGAGGCCCTCGTCTCCGACGGAACTTTTCTCGCGTTCAACGGCGACATCCTCACCGATGTCGATCTCGGCGCGCTCGCCGACCGCCACGCGGCCACGGGGGCAGAAGCGACCATCCTGCTCACGCCCGTCGACGACCCCTCGGCCTACGGAGTCGTGCCGACCGACGAGGACGGCAGAGTGCTCGGCTTCATCGAGAAGCCCCCTCTGGGCGAGGCGCCCACCAACCTGATCAACGCGGGCGTCTACGTGCTGGAGCCGTCGATTCTCGAGCGCATTCCCAAAGGAGAGGTGTGGTCCGCCGAACGACGGCTCTTTCCCGGATTGGTCGAGGAGGGCGCCGGGCTCTATGCGACCGGAACGGACGCCTACTGGATGGACATCGGGACTCCGCGTAAATACCTCCAGGCAAACCTGGACGCGCTCTCGGGTGCCTACCGGACCGATGCGGCTGCGGCCTTGGTTCCCAAAGAGGTTCTGGCGGCGAAGGACGCGTTCGTTGCCGACGATGCCATGGTGTCCTCGGCGTGCATCGGGCCGGGCGCGCGCGTCGAGGCTGGCGCGGTGCTCGAGCGCGCAGTCTTGCTTGCCGGCGCCAGGACGGCGCGGGGAGCGGAGGTGCGGGACTCGATCCTGGGAGAAGGAGCGACCGTCGAGGCGGGCGCCCGTGTTGCCGATCAGGCAATAGCCGATCACGAGGTCGTGCGACCCTCTTCCTGAGCGGAGCCGGCCGATCCACGCGTTGAACAACTTGGAAGGAAGCCGATGGCGGAGAGAATGAATCGCAGGGCGTTCTTACGGACGGCCGGGGCCGGGGCCGGCGCCCTGCTCGTCGCTTGCACCTCGGAGCCCGCCGGGGTTCGGGGGCCCGGCTCCGAGCGCTTCGGCGCCTTGAGGAGCGATCCGGAGGGGGCGCTCGATCTTCCCGGGGGCTTTCGATACAAGATTCTTCAGCAGCCCGATGACACTCTCTCCGACGGCGCGGCGCTTCCCGGGAGGCCCGACGGCATGGGCGCGTTTGAGGCGGACGACGGAGCCACGCTGCTCATCCGCAACCACGAGCTCGAGCCCGGAGACGGCCCGGCCGTTGAAGGGACGAATCCGTTCGACCCCGATGCCCCGGGCGGAACCACCGCGGTGCTGGTCTCCGCCGAGCGAGTGGCGGTCGAAAGCTATGTCTGCTCCTCGGGCACCGACAGCAATTGCGCCGGAGGGGTCACCCCGTGGGACACGTGGCTCACTTGCGAGGAGACGACCAACGAGGGCCACGGCTATGTCTTCGAGGTGACCCCGGGAGCGCCCGAGGACGATCTCTCGAAGACCCCCATCGAGGGCATGGGGCGCTTCTCGCACGAGGCCGCGGCCGTCGATCCCGAAACCGGCGTCGTCTATTTGACCGAGGACGACTCGCCGGTCAGCTTTCTTTATCGGTACATCCCAGACGACACATCGGGCCGCCCCGGCTCCCTGCATTCGGGCGGACGTCTCCAAGCGCTCGGCATCGAAGAGGATGAGGACCCCGAGGGCTTCGCCGCCGGGGATCGTTTCGCCGAGCGCTGGCTCGACGTCGATCCGACGGATGCGAACAGCAGCGCCCAGGACGCGGGCGGCGTGCGTTTCCGGCGGCTGGAGGGGGCGGCGTTCGCCGAGGGCGTGCTGTGGTTCAACGACACCGAGGGCGGGGATCTCCGGCTCGGACGGACCTATCGCTACACGCCCGGCTCGCAATCGCTGGAGCTTTTCTTCGAGAGCGACGAAGAGAGCGAGATGAAGAACCCGGACAACTCAATCGTGGCGCCGTGGGGGGATCTGCTGTTCGTCGAGGACGCACGGAGCGGCAACAGGATGATGGGGGTGTCGCCTCAGGGCGAAGCCTACGAGCTCGCCCTCAACCGTCTGAACGGCTCGGAGCTCGCCGGGCCCTGTTTTTCCCCCGACGGCCGCACCTTGTTCGTCA
>JACDBF010000112.1 GCA_013695055.1 Actinomycetota bacterium | reverse complement strand
GGAAGTCGGGGCCCTTGATATGCCGGGTCACCGACGTGAGCAGCTTGTCTTTATCAGTCGCCAGCTCGGGGTTCTCGAGCACTTCCACGACCGCGTCGATGACCTCACGCAGATTGTGCGGTGGGATATTGGTAGCCATTCCCACAGCGATGCCGCTGGAACCATTGACGAGCAAATTGGGAAAGCGCGCCGGCAGGACAACCGGCTGAACCTCGTAACCGTCATAGTTGGGCTCGAAGTCGACGGTTTCCTCGTCGATGCCCCGCAGTAGCTCCATAGCAAGGCGCGACAGCCGGCACTCGGTGTAACGCATCGCTCCCGGCGGATCGCCGTCGATGGAGCCGAAGTTGCCCTGACCGTCTATTAGCGGATAGCGAGTGGAGAAATCCTGGGCCAGACGCGCGAGCGCGTCGTAGATCGACTGGTCGCCGTGAGGATGGTACTTCTTCATCACGTCGCCCACGAGAGCCGCGCACTTTCTGTGCTGACGATCGGGGCGCAGCCCCGCCTCGAGAGCGGCGAAAAGAATCCTGCGATGAACAGGCTTCAGCCCGTCGCGCACATCAGGAAGCGCGCGACTGACAATGACCGACATCGCGTACTCCAGAAACGAGGTCTGGACCTCGTCTTCGAGATTTATCTGCCGGATGCCCGAGCCGTCTCCATCACCGTTGCCGGGAAGCTCGTTCTGGAAGGGTTCGTCTGCCATATCGTCCTAAATGTCGAGGAAACGTACGTCCTTGGAATTTCTCTGTATGAATGACTTGCGCTTTTCGACGTCTTCGCCCATGAGCGTGCCGAAGATCTCTTCTGCAAGCGCCGCATCTTCCATAGTCACGCGCAATAACGTGCGCTTCTCAGGATCGAGGGTCGTGTCCCATAGCTCGCTGGGATCCATCTCGGAGAGCCCTTTGAAGCGAGCCGCCTCGAGCTTGGCGATGTTGTTGTCGGTTCGATAGGTGTCTAGCTCCGCGTCGTTCAAGAAGTAGAGCACTTTGCCCTTGTGCTTGACGCGATACAGCGGCGGTTGAGCCACGTAAACGTAGCCGGCGTCGATTAGCTCCGGCATATACCGGAAAAAGAAGGTCAGCAGCAGAGTCTTGATGTGCGAGCCGTCGAAGTCCGCGTCGGCCATGGAGATGATCTTGTGATACCGGCACTTCTTGATATCGAAGTCCTCGCCGATCGCCGTGCCCACCGCCGTGATGATCGCCTGCACCTCTTTGTTCTCGAGGATCTTGGCAAGTCGCGCGCGCTCGACGTTAAGGATCTTGCCGCGCAGTGGAAGGATGGCCTGAAAGGCGCGCGCGCGGCCCTGTTTGGCGGTGCCGCCGGCGGAATTTCCCTCGACGATGTAGAGCTCTGCCTCATGTGGATCGCGCGTCTGACAGTCCGCCAGCTTTCCGGGGAGGGTGGACGACTCGAGCAAGGACTTGCGGCGCACGAGGTCGCGGGCCTTACGGGCTTCGAGACGGGCGCGCTGTGCTGCGAGAACCTTGGTGCATATCGCCCGAGCCTCGCTAGGATGCTCTTCCAGGTACTCGGCAAACCGCTGATTCATCGAAGTCTCGACGAACGACCTGATCTCTGTGTTGCCGAGCTTGGTCTTGGTTTGACCCTCGAACTGTGGCTCTCTCAGCTTGACCGAAACGATCGCGGTGAGACCCTCACGACAGTCCTCACCCACGAGGGCCAGGTCCTTCTCCTTGAGGATGCTCTTGTTGCGCGCGTACGTAGTGATCACGCGCGTCAGCGAGCGCCGGAACCCTTCCTCGTGCATGCCGCCCTCGTGCGTGTTGATGTTGTTGGCGAAAGTGAACACCGACTCATTGAAGGATGACGTCCACTGCATCGCCACCTCGACTTCGTGATCCTGGCCCTTGGCCCCGAAGTACACAACCCGCTTATTGACCGGCTCCTTGGCGTCGTTCAGATGCTTGACGAAATCGACGATGCCGCCCGTGTAGCGAAAGGCCTCGGTGATCGGAGGCTCGATGCGCCGATCGATCAGGCGTATCTCGAGCGCCCTATTGAGAAAGGCCATCTCGCGCAGTCGCTGCACCAGGGTCTCTAGCTTGAACTCGCGCTCTTCAGTGAATATCTGAGGGTCGGGCCAGAAGGACACGGTAGTGCCCGTCCGCTTGGCGGGCTTGACGGCCTTGAGCTTGGCTTGGGGATAGCCCCGTGAGTAGGACTGGGTCCACAATTTGCCGTCGCGCACGACTTCGACCTCGAGTCGCTCGGACAAGGCATTCACCACTGAGACGCCTACGCCGTGCAGGCCACCCGAAACCTGATAGCCCTTGCCCCCGAATTTTCCCCCCGCATGAAGGGTCGTGAGCACGACCTCGACCGCAGGCTTGCCCTCGCCTTTGACCACGTCCACTGGAATGCCCCGACCGTTGTCCGAGATGCGCGCGCCACCATCCGCTAGGAGCTCGACGGTAATGCGATCACAAAAGCCGGCCATGGCCTCGTCGACGGCGTTGTCGACGACCTCATAGACGAGATGGTGGAGGCCGCGCGTCCCCGTGGACCCGATGTACATCCCCGGACGCTGGCGCACTGGGTCCAGTCCCTTGAGGACGGTGATGTCTTGGGCCGTGTAAGAGGGCTTCGCGCCCATCTTTCCAGCGGCCGGCGGAGCTTTAGCCGAGGTAAACCTCCCTAGTCGTGAGCGTCCTCAATAAGTTGAGGTCGAGCCCGCCCGCCCAAGCTTGGGGGTGTCTCCGGGCCAAGCCGCGGCGCGCCCCGGGGGGTCGGATAACGGTGGGCTCATCGACGCTAATTCTACCATCTACCAGGGAATTTCCCCTTTTTGCTCGCGCTCTTCCGTGGCCCGGCCCCCGGCCCGCTGCCGCCTTTCAAGCCATGCGCGTCGGGCGCTCTCGAAAGCGACTCTTGGATCGCTTGACCTCTGCTTTTGAGAACGCTCCACCGGGGTGGGAGGCCGCGCGTCAGCGGGATCGTGCATCGCTCCGGGGCCCGTCCAGACACGCACCTGGCGGACCGTCTCGGAGCCCAACGTCTCGTTGGCGCGCCGGCGGATCTCGGCCCCCAAGTAGGCGATCTCGGTCGCCCACGCCGGCGAATCGGTCCGCACCCGTAGAACCCCACCACGAAGCGACGTCGGCTCGGCATGCCGGGCAACCTCCGGGCCCACGATCTGCCTCCAGCCGGACCACAGCTTGCCCGTCTGGGCCGGATTCGTCGCGCCCAACGAACCGCCCATGGACCCCAGGAGCTCGCCCAGACGTCGCGGTAGCTCAGCCATCGATCCCCAGCGACCCGGCCCGCACCTCGATAACCCGGCCCGGCCCGATGGCCTCGACGGCTCCCGGCTCCGCGGACGAGAGCAGCGTCTGGCCGGCCGCGCGCACCGCATCGCCCAGCCAGGACCGTCGCTGGGGATCGAGCTCCGAAAAGACGTCGTCTAGCAGCAGGATCGGCTCCTCTCGCAGGGTCTCGGTCACGAGGTCGAACTCGCCCAGCTTCAACGCGAGCGCAGACGTGCGCTGCTCGCCTTGAGACGCGT
>JACDBF010000110.1 GCA_013695055.1 Actinomycetota bacterium | reverse complement strand
CGTCAGCTCCATGTCGTCGAGATCGACGTACCGCTTTGCCTCGAAGCCCGCGTACTCGTCGTAGACATAGACGGGCAACGTCCTGCCGATGCAGGGGCGCACAAGAGTCACGCGGCCGGCAGCGGGGCCGGCGTCCGTTGCGCGCACGTGGAAGCGCGCGTTGTCACTATCGAAATCGCCGATCGCGTCGACGAAGTCGGGGGCCGGGGCGCGCTCCTGGCACATCAGCAAGACATCGTGCCCCGCGTTCCGCCACACGCGCGCAATGTTTGCGGTGTACAGGTTGGAGCCGGAGCCCGTCAAGAGATAGCCGTGCCAGAGGAGGATCTTCACGGGCCGAGAGTAAGGTCTGACGCCAAGGTGCCGCTGCTATAGGGGCGCCTGTGCCTCTGGCGGCGTCCTCCCCTGACTACACTCGTTCGATGCTCCTCGACAGGGCCTTCCGTCTCACCTTCCGAAACTTCTCGACCCTGTTCCTGATCGTCGCGACGATTGTCGTGCCGCTGCATCTTATCTTCTCCTTCTATTTTCGTGACGTCGTTGCGGTGAGCGAGCTTCATTCGGCCATAGAGGACCTGCCCGGATATCTCCAGGTAAAAGGCGTCAAGGCCCGGGAGATTCGCGTCTACCGCTCCGCCTTTCTCGCTCTCAGCGCCGCCGAGCTTGCGCTGATTCCGGCCTTGGCGGCAGCGACCCGGCGGGCTCTCGAAACCGACGCGCGCGGACTGGTGCCCACCGCAACCGGGGCCTGGAAAGGCCTCCGGGAGCTGCGGCTCCCGCGCCCGGGCTCGTGGACGACCGTGGCCGTCGCAACAGGATGCTCTCTGCTCCTAGGAGCGCTGGTCGAGGTGGCCGGTTCGACCCTGCTTCAACCGGTTCCGGAAACGTCCCTGTGGATCGCGCAGGGCCTGGTGCAGGGGCTGAGCCGCTCACTTGCAGCCCCATTCGCGCTGACGGCGCTGGTCGTCGGCCAGGAAATTAAAGGAAAGGGCGTGTTGGCGTCGACTATGTAAGTAGAAAGTCCGGTACCACCGCCGGCAGATCGGTGGAAGAATCTTCCTGGACGACTAGGCAGGGAGTGGCCGTGAAACAGACGAAGTCCAGCAGCGCCGGCGCGCTCGTCGCTCCGGGAGAGACCTTTCGCACCGTGGCCGAGGGCCATCGGGCCGATGTCAAAAAGGTGCGCGAGCGAAATCGCCAGCGCCGCCTCCGCTACCTCCTCTATCTCAACCTCTTCGTTTTCGTCTATCTGCTGAAGCGGGTAATCGAGGATCGCCCGCTGCGCTTCGGATTACCCTCTTTGGGGCCCGACGCAATCCTATGGGTCTTTCCGATCGTGATCCTCGTGAGCATCATGGCCATGATGCTGATGCCGCTCGCCAATGGGCGGTCGCCGCATGTCCGTTTCACGCCGGACGAGATCCCCATCCGGTTCGCAGACGTCCGAGGGATCGACGTCATCCTCGAAGAAGTCACCCGCACGCTGCAGATCTTCTTGACTTACAAAACCTTCCGCGACGACCTCGGCGGGAACCCACGCCGAGGGATCCTCTTCGAGGGCAGACCCGGCACGGGCAAGACGCACATGGCCAAGGCCATGGCGGCCGAGGCCGGCGTTCCTTTCTTCTTCGTCTCGGCCCCCGCTTTCCACAGCATGTGGTTCGGGATGACCGCGTGGAAGATCCGAGCCTTCTTCAAGCACCTCAAGAAGGCTGCCCGCAAGGAGGGTGGCGCCATCGGCTTCATCGAGGAGATGGACGCGGTCGGTGGATCGCGCGGCAGCGTCGAGAACGCGGCCGAATACCGTTCCGGTGGATTCTCGGTGAACCGAATGGTGAGCCCGAGCTCGGGCGGCATGGTCAACGAGCTGCTGATCCAACTCCAATCCTTCGATACTCCTCCAATCGGTCTGCGAATGAGGAACTGGTTCAAGGGCGTCGCCAACAGCTTCCTTCCCGCCGAACGCCAGCTCAAGAAGCAGGCGGCCCCCTACAGCAATGTGCTGATAATCGGAGCCACCAACCGGGCCGACACACTCGATCCCGCGTTGATGCGGCCCGGGCGTTTCGACCGAACTCTCTATTTCGATTTGCCGTCGAAAGCCGGCCGTCGTGATCTCGTCGACTACTTCCTGACTCATCGCGCCCACGATCCGGAGCTCGATCGCGAAGAGCTCCGCGAAGAGATGGCCGCAATGACCCTCGGATACTCGCCCGCCATGCTCGAGCACATCCTCGACGAAGGGCTTGTCTGGGCCATTCGGGAAGGCCGCAAGCAGCTCAACTGGCACGACGTTCAAAGGGCGCGCCTCTCCGAAGAGATAGGGATCGCGCAGCCGGTTGCCTACACCGATCGCGAACGAGACTTCATAGCGACGCACGAGGCCGGTCATGCCGTCGCTGCCTATCTATGCGCGCATGATCGAAAGCTCGAGGTTCTGTCCATCATCAAGCGTCGCCAGGCCCTCGGTCTGCTCGCGCATTCGGAGCTAGAGGAGCGTTTTACGCGCACGAAGTCCGAGCTCGAGGGCACGCTCAAGATCACTCTCGGAGGCATGGCCGCCGAGCTGCTCTTCTACGGCGAGTCGGGCACCGGGCCCGCCTCGGACCTAACGACGGCTACCGCGCTGGTCGCCCAGATGGTCGGCTCGTTCGGCATGGGCTCATCGCTCATCTCCTTCGATGCGATCGAGAATGGCCCGTACTCGTCCGCCAATCTCGTGGCCAAGGTCTTGAGCAACGAAGACGCCCGGCGTGAGGTCGAAGAGATCCTCCAGCGCCACAAGGATCAAGTGACTTACCTGCTCGAGAAGAACCGGGACATCGTCGAAGCGCTGCGCGACTCCCTGTTGATACACGAAGAGCTAATGGGCGACGAGATCAGGGCCGTGATCGAGGAGGCCCTCGGCGCGCGCGCCGCGGCGCTAAGCTAACCAGCAGTCGGATCCAATTCGTGCTTCAAAGCCCTTCGAAGAGGTCACCCTCGCACGGCTCGGTTGGGACGGACGATGAGACGAGCGTGTAGTCCTCCCACGGATAAACCTTGCGGTGCAAATCGTCGGGTATGACAAACCAGAAGCTGTCCGGGTCAATCTGCGTTGCATGAGCTAGCAGCGCCTTGCTCCGGAGCTCGATGTAGTCCGCCACGTCTATCTGCGCGGTGATCTCAGGTTCGGGGAAACCCCGCTCGTCCCACCCGTCGAGCCATTCATCGAACGGGCCCTCGATGCCCTCCGCCTTCGCGGCGTCGTTGAGAGTCACGAAACGCTTCTTCGTGAAAGTAGCGAAATAGTAGAGCTTGCTCGGCCGCCACGGTGCGCCCGCCCCCGGGAACTTATCGCCATCTGCCGAATCGTAGAAGGCGCTCGTGCCCCATTCATGAACTCGTACATGATCGGGATGGTCGTAACCTCGCGACTCGTCGTAGCAGAGAACGACCTCCGGCCTCTCAGAGCGGATGATCTCGACCAATCGCTTCACTGCCTCTTCTGGGTCGGCGTTGGTAAATGCTTC
>JACDBF010000092.1 GCA_013695055.1 Actinomycetota bacterium | reverse complement strand
CCGCAGCGCGGCGTTCTCGCTCACGGTGTACGGGCACTTGTTCGACGCCGATCTCGATGCATTGGCGGACCGATTGGACAAGAAGCAGGTTCAGTGAACATCGCATCAGACAAAATGGTTTTACGCGGCTTGTCTCGAAAAGTTTGACGAGCCGCCTGGTGTGGACTCCCATGTCAAGGTGGTGTAAGCAGGGGCTGGGTTAACCCAGCCCCTACCTAATTCCTCTGGTTGTCTCGGTGACCCCGAGCTACTCGGCCGAGCAGTCCTCAGGCTGAAGGTCGTCTATCCGAAGCCCTGTCTCATGAGTATTCGTCGGCACCAGGAAGGTAGCTTGGACAACGGCCTCGACACTGCCGTTGTTTCGTACCAGACCAGTTCTATTGCTGCTCTCGACGCCGGCCTGGTAGACCTGCTTGTGACACCGTTGGTCATAGTGCGTGACGGTGCCGGTCTGGACGGCGACCAGGACAACGCCAGGATGGTGGTGCCACCCCGCTGAGCCTCCAGGCGCAAAAGTGACCGTGGCCATGGCAATGTCCGCGGAACCGCGCTCCCGCTCTACCTCGAACCCACTGTGCGTGGCGTCGAGGTGGCCGATCGTGCCTCGAGCCAGCGGCGTGACGGTAAAACCCGAGGGCAGGGTCGCCAGCGCGGTGCCAACGAGCAAGGCGAGACAGGCGATGCTCAAGGCTATTAGGGTGCTTCGCTTTCGCGTTGCGAGAACTGATGTGATGCGCTTCATTTTGAGCCTCCCAAATCTTGAAATGACCTAACTAGTTCCAGGCGAAGTTCCGGCGACAAACCGCGAGTTGTCTACCTCCCTCCTAGGTGGTGCGCTCCGCCTGCTAAATCAAGTCAAGCACCAAATCAGGCAGCGTGCAAGGAGTTTTTTCCAGCTTCGGAAGCAATAGGGGGCGCTGCTGCACATTTGCTGCACGCCGAAACGAATTACAAGTAGACGCCGAAATAGTCTCTGACCAGGGCTCTTCTTGTGGATCGCCATCGGGTTGCACCAGAGCCTCCGTCCGCAACTGAGCCCGCGAACCCCTCAGGTCGAGGCCCTCCCTGACACCCTGCGCTCAGTCCCTGAGGGGTTGACCTGGATCAGTCGGGAGAGCACGACGGCGAGGAAGATTCCCCCGATTACTGCAATCAGCAGGGGTTCCATCGCCGTCGATACCTTCCGGCCGGTCAGTAGATGTAGCGTCGCCGTTGGAACGGCGATTCGATCGCTCCACCGTCGGCGCCTTCGCCGTTTGGGACTTCACTCCGTGCGAAGAGCGCGAGGTGGACCACTCCTTCTTCCCACGTGAGGGCGTGTCCCACTGCGTTCGACGCCGTGAGCATCACGTCTATCCCCAGTCCGACCCCTTCGTGAGAAGTCGTTTCTCCCGAGGAGGTCTCGTCCAGGAATCGTTTCACGGCTTCGTCCTGCAACGGCGCTGGAGCCGAGCCCAGCGCGTCCATGGCGTAGCCACGCAACAGGCGCGTCCACAGCTTGCTCACAGTCTCGGGCCGATCGAAAGCGTCCAGTGCGACGCACGCACCCGAGATGCAAGCGATCATCCCGGTCTGGCCTGGTTGTGGCGCTTGGAACTCGGCCAGTATCTCGTTGATCTCACCTCGGCTGGTGTCGTAGGCATCGCGCATCGCGCCAGTGGGAGAGTGGCCGACCAGACGCTCATGGTGCTTAAGGGCCACGTCGTCCCACACCTCGCCTTGGTCCACCGCCCGGCTTCCTTCGAGCCGAGCGCTCCGTGCAACAGCAGCAGCGTTCTTCGAGCGCAACCTCGAGTACGCGATGTCATCCGACGGGGCGAAGTGATCGCCTGCCTCGTAGTGCCATCGCCCGTGCTCGACGCAGGCAACCGGCAGGATTGTCTTGTGACGGGCGGCGATGAGCGTGGTCGAGTTGAGTACCCGGTTCTGCATCGCGCCTTCAATGTGCTCACCGTCGAGCAGCAGGACGGGTACCTCGGCACTGTTGACGGCAGCGACCTCGGGAACGCTCCCACCTTCCACCTCGGTGATGGATAGCAGGCCTGCCCCGAATGCCTCCTCGGCGATGAGGTATTCTTTAGCCGGCGCCCCACCAAAGAGAGGCACCAGCGTGAGCCCGTGGGATCCACGGGGTTGTCCGGGGTTCAGTCCGGACCGAATCAGGTCCACGACCTGGGCTACATGATTCATCTACATCCCTCCTTCTCATTGTCACGATAGGGAGGGGGTACGACAGAAAAGCTCTCTTCCTGAAAGACGGTGGGGAATCCGCCTGAAAGGCGGAGCCCCCCTAGCTTCTTCGCCCTCAGGCGGTCGCTCCCACCTTCCTCGTGCACGCGCTACACACCGTCGCCGGGACTGGGATGGCGGACAATCAGCGCAGTCCTTGGTCGCCGCCGGCCTTCGGCTCTGGGCTCGCGACACCGCCTTGACCACCAGGTAGAGACGAACGCGATCAAATGAAGTTGACGAGCGCGGTCAGAAATCGCCGTACTCGATCACGCCGTCGCGACCGGGGCGGTGAGGTCGTTGAGGTTGGGCTCTCCCACGAGCGCGCTATCAGCGGCATTACGACCCGTCGATGAACGCGGCCACGAGCGCGCCGAATGCCACGCCCAGGATGCACGCAACTCCGAGCGGCGGGGCCGCTCCATCGCCACCGCAACCCGCCTACTTGGTGTCGGTCTCGAGCCTGACCTGGTCCTCCAGACCCGTGACCTTCTCGACCTCGATACCGGTCGCCTCGCGCTGCTTGATCTCGAGGCGCTTCGACAGGCGGGACAGCCCGTAGTTCAGGAGAGCGAACATCGCTCCGACGACGAGGAACACCTGCAGGAGGGGCACCTCGACGCCGCATGTGAAGGGCAGGCAACTCCCGAGTATGCGTCCGTGCCGCATGACCTCCTGGATCGACAGGATGCTGATCAGGGTTGTGTCCTTGTTCAGCGTGATCAGCTGCGAGACCGTCGCCGGAACCATGCGGCGCAGGCCCTGCGGAAGGATGATCAGCCGCATCGACTTCCAGTAGGGCAGGCCCAGGGCCGCGGCGGCCTCGCCCTGGCCCCGTTCCAGCGACTGGATGCCGGCGCGCATGATCTCGGCGATGACTGCCGAGTTGTAGAGGGTCAGCCCGACGATCGCCGCCAGGATGCGCCCGTTCTGAAAGGCCTCGGGGAACCACGACGGGACCGAATCCTGGTACGACTCCTTCCACGAGCCGGGGATGCTCAGCGACAGATACAAAAGGATGAAGATCAGGGGCAGGTTGCGCCAGACGTCGATCCAGATCCCCGCAGGCCCCTTGATCATCGGCTTCTTGGCCGTCCGCGCGAGCGCGAGCAGGAGGCCGACGGCGAGCGACAGGGCCATGGCGATGAGAGCGAGCTCGATGTTGACCAGTAGCCCGTCGATTAGGAAGCGGAAGCTGTTGCCCATGAAAAGCCATTCCCAGCGATCGGGCGCGAAGAGGTAATCCATCAGCGCCTGATCGCCAGTCGCTTCTCGAGCGATCGCACCACCAGCGTCGCCGTGATCGTGAGGATCAAGTAACCGAGCGCAGCCCAGAAGAACGAGGCGAGCGTCTGGGCTGTCTGGGCCGCGACGATGCGACCGGACTTCAGGAGGTCGGGGATGGCGAGGGCCGACGCGCCGATGATGGCCGAGTTCTTGATCATCGCGATGATCAGATTGCCGAGCGGTGGGATCACCGTGCGGAAGGATTGCGGAAGGATGATCTTCTGCAGCGTCTCTCGGTAGGTCAGCCCCAGCGAGAGAGCCGCGTCGATCTGGCCCTTACCGACCGCGAAGACACCGGACCGCAGTGTCTCGGCGATGTACGCCGCGGTGTAGAGGCCGAGGGCCATCGTCCCGGCGAGCCACGGCCCGATGTTCAGCGTCTCGGGAAAGCCAAAGTAGAAGATGAAGATCAGAACGAGCAGCGGGATGTTGCGGAAGGTCTCGACGTAGATGCCGCCGATCCGTTGCAACCATTTAACCGGCGCGACTCGGAACGCGGCAATGATTGTGCCGACGACCACCGCGATCACAAACGAGATCGCGACGAGACGACATGTGATGAAGAACCCGGAGAGGAACTCTGGAAGGTGCTGCCGGAGCACCTCCCAGAACTCGCCCACGCGTCAGGTCCCTACGTGGTTCTTGTGGAGCACCCCTAGCAGGTCTCGGAGCAGGGGTAGATCTTGAGCGCGTCCTCGAGCGTTACCTCGGCCGGGTCCTCGCCGGTCTGTCCCGTGTACTTGCCGATCCACTCGTCGTAAAGGCCCTGCCAGGTGCCGTCTTCGAAGGTGTCCTCGATGACGCCGGACACGAAGTCGGCGAACTCGGTGTCACCCTCCTGGACGCCGGCCCCGTAGGGGTCGGTGGTCAGCTCGTCGCCCACGATGTCCAGGCTGTCGTCCTGCTGCAGGAAGCCGGCGAGGATGACGTCGTCGGTCACCATCGCGTCGACCTCGCCCCGCTGCAGGAGTGCGAAGCACTCCGAGTAGCTGTCGACGATCTTGTGATCCGCGTCGGGCATCTGCTTGGGCAGAACTTCCAGCTGATAGGTGGAGTCGAGGGCCGTGCAGACCGTCTTGCCGGCCGTGCTGGCCGCATCGGTGATGCCGGAGTCCTGCGTCGTGAGGGTGCGGCCGTGCGCGATGTAGTAGGGGCGCGAGAAGTCGATCTCAGCATCGCGGTCTGTCGTGATCGTCATGGTAGAGAACACGAGGTCGACGGTCCCTTCCTCAAGGAACGGGATGCGGTTGTCGGTGATGGCTTCTTCGAGCACGAGGTCCACGCCTAACCGATCGGCGACGAGCTGCGCGAGCTCGGGGTCGAAGCCCTCGACCTCGCCCGACTGCGGGTTCTTGAAGCCGAACAACGGCACGTCGAACTTGGTGCCGACGATGATCTCGCCCTTCTCCTGGATCTCTCCCATCGTGGTGTCGCCCGGGAACTTCTCGACAGCGCTCTCGCCGCCGCCCGACGGCGCCTCCTCGGTGTCGTCGCCGCACGCGGCCCCGACTAGAGCGACCAAGGCAAGAACCGTCACACCCAATCTCCACCTCTGGTCAATGCGCATTGCAACCTCCCTTTCCGGCCTTGGAGCGCCCTGGCTTTCTTCGTTAGTGGTGCAGGATCTTGTCCACGAAATCCCGTGCCCTCTGGCTCTGCGCGTTGGTGAAGAACTCGTCCGGCGCGCCCTCCTCGACGATCCTTCCTTCGGCGATGAAGACGATGCGATCGCAGACCTCACGGGCGAAACCCATCTCGTGCGTGACCACGACCATCGTCATGCCGTCCTTGGCGAGATCGCGCATGACGTCGAGGACCTCGCGGATCATCTCGGGGTCGAGGGCCGAGGTCGGCTCGTCGAAGAGCATCAGCTTCGGCTCCATGGCGAGCGCTCGTGCGATCGCGACCCGCTGCTGTTGCCCCCCGGAGAGGTCTGCCGGATAGGAATCGCTCTTCTCGGGGATGCCGACTCGCTCGAGCAGCTTCAGAGCCTCCTCGCGGGCTTCCCCGTCGGAGACGCCCTTCACCTCGGTCGGGCCGAGCGTGATGTTCTGAAGCACAGTCTTGTGCGGGAAGAGGTTGAACGACTGGAACACCATCCCCATGTCGGCCCGCAGCCCGTAGATGGCTTTTCCGGCTGTGGTCACCGACGTGCCGTCGAAGCGGATGTCGCCCGAGTCGATGGTCTCGAGGCCGTTGATGCACCGCAGCATCGTCGATTTGCCGGACCCCGACGGGCCGGCGACCACAACGGCCTCGCCGGGCCGGAGACTCAGGCTCACGTCATCGAGCACCACGTTGGCCCCGAAGGCCTTGGTGACGTGATCTATCTC
The DNA here is from genome assembly GCA_013695055.1 of Actinomycetota bacterium. Taxonomy (GTDB): domain Bacteria; phylum Actinomycetota; class CADDZG01; order CADDZG01; family WHSQ01; genus JACDBF01. The sequence goes on along the minus strand of JACDBF010000092.1, from coordinate 80 downwards.
GACCAGATCCGAGCGATCCCCGTTGCCCCCCACAGCGCGCGAGTGTAGCCGCAAAGTGTGATCTGGGGTAGCGTTGCGTT
>JACDBF010000086.1 GCA_013695055.1 Actinomycetota bacterium | reverse complement strand
CGCGCTGCACCCACTCCTTTACGTCTGTTCCGTCGGCCGGCTCAGAGGCGAGGTCGGGCTCGATGTCCTCCTTGGACAGCAGCACGTGGAGAGATGCGGTCACATCGCCTAGCTCTTCGATTGCATCGAGGATGCCGCCGGCATGATGTGCGATCATATCCTCGCTGACTTCGGTGTGGCCATCTTCTTCGGCGCGCGCATAAAGCCGTCCTAGTTGAGCGAGGGTTTCCAGCCATCCATCGCGGCCCCCCGACAGGTATTGCTGACAGATGCCGAGGTCGAGCTCGACGTTCTCGCCATCGATGACGCCCTCGTAGGACAACTCGCCGACCTGAGCAGGGATGTACGGAAAGCCCTCGCCGGTGAGCAGACGCCCGAGCTCGAGGTCGGGGTTGGGCCCGGGCTCGATTCGGCGAAAGAGCTTGACGATGATGCTCTCGTCAATGACGACAGAGCTGTTGGTTTGCTCGGCCCCGATGCTGCGAACGGAGGTCCCTCCGGGAGGGGCGAGTGGATCGAGGCCGGGGCCGTTGAAACGGAAAGTTCCCGCCCTTCCCTTGATAGTGGCGCCCTGCGCCATGAGCGACCCCAGCGCCCGGAGGAGCTCCACGCTGTCGAGCGCGTCGGCAACGGACCCATCGGTTTCAGCGGCCAGGGGCATTTGATAGCAATCCGGCCCCCCGTTCTCGTAGGAGACTCGGACCAAAGCCTCGACGAGCGCAGGTGGGCCTTGGTCGAGCTCCGCCTCATCGAGGATTTCGACGCCGACGATCGCACGGCCCTTCGAGCCGAACCACCTCCGGCTGGGGAGCAAACTCGCTATGTGTGCTCGATAGATGCTCACTGCGACTCCTCGTTCACCAGCTGAAACCAATAGAAGTCGTGAGGCCCGAACGTCAGCAGGTAAGGGAGCTCGCCGATGCGCGGAAAGCGCTCGCGGCCCATCATCTCCACCGGGTACTTTCCTGCATGCTGACGCAGGTCCAGCTCGGCGGCCTGAGCGCGCGACGAGAAGTTGTTGACGCATAGGATGATGTCGTCCTCATAGGTGCGGATGTACCCGAACACCGCCGGATTGTTCGGATGGCAAACCTCGAAGCTACCGTGCCCGAAGACTGGATGCTGTTTGCGGATGGCCAGGAGCCGCCGGAACCAATGAAGGAACGAGTTCTGATCCCGCATCTCAGCTTCCACGTTGACGGCTTGGTAGCCGTAGACGGGATCGAGCAGGACGGGGAGATAGAGCTGCGCGAAGTCGGCCCGGGAGAAACCTGCGTTTCTGTCGACGTTCCATTGCATAGGGGTTCTTACCCCGTCTCGGTCTCCGAGATAGATGTTGTCACCCATGCCGATCTCGTCGCCGTAATAGACGATCGGGGTGCCCGGGAGCGACAGGAGCATCGCGTGGAAGAGCTCCATCTGGTCGTGGGAGTTCTCGAGGAGCGAGGCGAGCCGTCTGCGGATTCCCAGATTCAGCTTCATGCGTGGATCCTTGGCGTACTCGTTGTACATGTAGTCGCGTTCTTCGTCGGTCACCATCTCGAGAGTCAGCTCGTCGTGGTTACGGAGAAAGATGCCCCACTGGCAATTCTCAGGTATGGCCGGCGTTTGTTCGAGGATCTCGACCACGGGATAACGGACCTGGCGCCTTGCGGCCATGAACATGCGCGGCATCAACGGAAAGTGGAACGCCATGTGCGCCTCGTCGCCTTTCGCGAAGTATTGGACGACATCGGCAGGCCATTGATTTGCCTCCGCGAGCAGCACGATATCGTCGTAGGACTCGTCAATGTCGCGGCGTATCCGCTTCAAGAAGTCGTGAGTTTCCGCGAGGTTCTCGCAGTTGGTTCCCTCTCGTTCGTAGAGATAGGGAACCGCGTCGAGTCGGAATCCGTCGAGCCCGAGGTCCAACCAGAATCTGAGGACCGCGAGCATCTGCTCTTGAACCTCGGGGTTGTCGTAATTCAGATCGGGTTGGTGACTGAAGAAGCGATGCCAGTAGTAGGCGCCGGCCTCCTCATCCCAAGTCCAGTTTGAGCGCTCGGTGTCGACAAAGAGGACGCGCGCATCGGAGTAGCGTTGCTCGTGATCGGACCACACATACCAGTCGCGCGTGGGCGATTTGTGTTTGCGGGATTCCTGAAACCAGGGATGCTCGTCCGAAGTGTGATTCATGACGAGGTCGGCTACGACTTTCATCCCTCGCTCGTGAGCCGCCTGGAGAAACTGAGTGAAGTCGTTCAGGTTGCCGTATTCGGGGAGAATGGAGTAGAAGTCCGAGATGTCGTAGCCGCCATCTCTCAGAGGCGATTGGTAGAACGGCAGCAACCAGATGCAATCGACGCCGAGCCACTCGAGGTAGTCGAGCTTTTCCGTCAACCCTCGGAAGTCGCCGAAGCCGTCGGAGTTTGCATCGTGGAAGCTGCGCACGTACAACTCATAGAAGACGGCCGACTTGTACCACTGGGGGTCGCTCAGGCCGGCCAAGGAGGCTACCTTCGCACCGCAAAGACGTGAGCGGGCTCAACCGAGGGATCGAGGCGCACGTAGTTGTGTGGGCCACTCCACGAGTAACTGGTATCGGTGAGCAGGTCGTGCACCTCAAAGGGTCTCGCTTCATCGAGTCCCAGTGCGCCGAGGTCGAGGCTCACGGTGCATTCTTCCCAGTGAAAGGGGTTCAGATTCACGACCACCAGGATGGGTTCGGCCCCCGGTGACGCCTTTGAGAAAGCCAGCACTTGGTCCCTGTCCGTGCCGTGCCAACGAAGGTTGGTGAGCGTCGATAGAGAAGGATTCTTTCGGCGAATCTGGTTGATTCGGGTGATGTAGGGAGCAAGGCTGTCCGTGGAACCCCAGGCACGCGGGCGCAGCTCGTATTTCTCAGAGTGCAGGTATTCCTCGCTGCCCGGTTCGCGCGCGACGTTCTCGAAGAACTCGAATCCCGAATAGATGCCGTACGTCGGAGAGAGAAGGGCAGCGAGGCAGAGGCGAACCTTGAAGGCCGGCGGTCCGCCCGTTTGAAGATAGTCGTGCAAGATGTCCTGAGTATTGGTGAAGAAGTTTGGCCTGAAGTAGAGGGCCATGTCCGAATGAGCCAACTCGTTCAGGTACTCCACCAACTCCCACTTGGTGTTGCGCCACGTGAAGTAGGTGTAGGACTGCGTGAAACCAAGCTTGGCCAGCTCGCTCATGACCTTTGGGCGGGTGAACGCTTCCGCTAGAAAGATGACATCGGGGTGTTTCTTTTGGACGGACTCGATTAGCCATTCCCAGAAAGCGAATGGCTTGGTATGCGGATTGTCTACCCTGAAGATCTTCACGCCGTGGGAGATCCAGAAGTCGATCACCGCCTTCAGTTCTCTCCATAGCTCCTCGCGGTTGTCGGTGTCGAAGTTGACCGGGTAGACGTCCTGGTACTTCTTGGGTGGATTTTCCGCGTACTTGATGGTGCCGTCGGGGCGGTGGTGAAACCACTCGGGATGCTGCTTTACCCACGGGTGGTCCGGTGAGCATTGGATGGCGAAATCGAGCGCGATCTCGAGCCCCAGACCCTGTGCGCGGACGACGAAGTCGTCGAACTCCACGCTCGTCCCCAACTGGGGATGGAGTGCGGTGTGGCCGCCTTCCGGCCCTCCGATGGCCCACGGAACCCCAACGTCGCCGGGGGCCGCCACCAGTGCGTTGTTGCGCCCTTTGCGAGCGGTCGTTCCAATCGGATGGATGGGAGGCAGGTAGATGACGTCGAATCCCATGTCTGCGATCACGGGAAGAAGCTGGGCCGCTGTCTCGAAGGTCCCGTGGCGGTCGTTCTCACCCGTCGAACGGGGAAAGAACTCATACCAGGCGCCGACTCGGCCGCGCTCTCTGTCGACCGTGACTTCGATCACCGGTTTGTAGGTGGTCGCGTTTTCCCGCACATGATGCCGGGCGACGATGGATGCGATTCGGGAGTCCAAGGCGGCCGCGATGCGGGGATCCTCAAAGCCATCTTTCGGCCCGTCGGGCACAGCGCGAAGCGCGCTGATGGCCTCTTTGAGCATGCGTCTTTCGTCCCCTCGGACGACCTTCAGGTGGCGTTCCAGCAGGGCCGCACCCTCTTCGAGCTCGAGGTCAACCTGTTGGCGGGCTTCCACCCTGCGAGAGAGGTCGCGCCGCCACGTGCCGAAATGGTTCGTGAAGGCAGTGATCGTCACTTTGTAGCGGCCGATCTCGGCGGGGACGAAGTCGCCCGTCCAGCGGTCGTTGTCCACGAAGGTCATGGGGGCCTCGCGCCATCGGGATTCCGAAGGCGCCTGGTATCGGACGAGAGCGAGGAGCATGTCCGGGCCGTCCCGAAAGATGTCGGCGGATACGGGCACCGCTTCGCCGACAACGGCTTTGGGGCGATGCCGGCCGCCGTCAAGCTCCAGCGAGACCCGCTCGATGACGGCGTGACCTCTTTTCAGATAGGGCTTCATTGCCATTTCGTCATCTCGTACTCTCGATAGGTGCAACCCAGCCTCGTTCCCAAGCCGGCTGTGAGCGTGCGGTGGAAGTCGTCTTCGACGCCCCGAAGGACTCGCAGAGGGATACCGGCTAATTCCCCAGCGCGCCAAGGTTAACGTCCGGCGCCGGGTGGTTGGGGGAGCAGAGTCGCACGCCATGGAGAGCGGCTTCCTTCCTGGATTCTCCATCCGAGTGCTTGCCAGGCGGCGCTTGGTGCGTCAGAGTCCGCTTTTATGAAAGCCATTAGAAGCTTTGCCGTCAGAGCGTCTCTGCCTGAGGCGCTGGGAGCGCTCGAGCGGGTCGCTGCGAACTTGCGCTGGAGCTGGGACGACCGGGCCGTGGATCTTTTCCGATGGGTCGACGAGGGAGCCTGGGAGCGAGCCCACCACGACCCCGTGAAGATGCTGGGCAACGTACCCGCAGAGCGGCTCGCCCAGCTCGTGGACGATGGGCCTTTCATGGCGTTCCTCGACGACGTGGCCGGCAACCTCGATCGTTACTTGAGAGGTCCCCGCTGGTATCAACGGCGCGCCGGCGGCGAGGACCTCCAGAGGGTGGCCTATTTCTCGCCGGAGTTCGCCGTCACCGAAGCCCTGCCGAACTATTCGGGCGGGTTGGGCGTGCTTGCCGGCGATCACCTGAAGGCGGCGAGCGACCTCGGGATTCCGATCGTCGGCGTGGGTTTGCTCTATAGGCAGGGTTATTTTCGGCAGCAGGTCAACTCGGACGGATGGCAGCAAGAGAATTATCCAGATGTCGACCCCCACGGGATGCCGCTGATCCTTCTGTCCGGCGAGGACGGGGCGGCTCTCAAGGTCGAGGTCGACATGGCGGGCGCCTCGTGCGTGGCGCAGGTGTGGCTGGCTGCGGTCGGCAGGGTAGATCTCCTTTTGCTGGACTGCGACATCGAGGACAACGATTCTGAAGAGAGGGAGATCACCGACAGGCTTTACGCCGGCGGCAGCGAGCACCGGCTGCGTCAGGAGATCGTTCTCGGCATCGGCGGGGTGCGGGCGCTGAGGGTCGCCGGATATGCGGCCGAAGCCTTTCACTCGAACGAAGGACATGCCGGCTTCATGGGCCTCGAACGCATCCGTGAGCTGGTGGTGGAGCAGGGACTCGGGTTCAACGGGGCCCTCGAAGCCGTCCGGGCGGCCGCCATCTTCACCACCCATACGCCCGTGCCGGCGGGCATCGACGTCTACGAACGCGACCTTATGGAGCGCTACTTCTCTTCTTTCGCCAAAGAGTGTGGCATCGGATTCGACGACCTCATGGTGCTGGGGCGGCCGCCGTCTCCGAGCGAGCCGGCGTCCACCACTTTCAACATGGCGTTCATGGGATTCAGGCTTGCGGGCCGCTCCAATGCCGTTAGTCAGCTTCACGGAGAGGTTTCCCGGGCGATGTTCGGCAGCCTGTGGCCGGAGGTGCCGGTCGAGGAAGTGCCCATCGGGGCCGTGACCAACGGCGTTCACACGTCGTCCTGGCTCGGCCCGGAGATTAGCGAGGTTCTCGACCGGCGTCTTGATCCAGGATGGACGGAAGCGGGCAACATCGAATGGGAGCGCATCATCATGGTGCCGGACGCCGAGCTATGGCGGGCTCGAGAGAGGGCGCGCGAGCGACTCGTCTATTACATAAGAGCTCGGCTTCGGAAGCAGCTATTGGCTCGTCAGGCCTCCGACACCGAGCTCGGGTGGACCGAAGACGTCTTCGACCCGGGCATTCTCACGGTTGCCTTTGCGCGCCGTTTCGCGCAGTACAAGCGTGCGACTCTGATGCTTTCGGACATGGAGCGCTTGAAAGCCCTGATGCTTTCGAGTGAGCGACCTATTCAGATAGTTATCGCCGGAAAGGCCCACCCACGCGACGACGGGGGCAAAGAGATGATCCGCCGGCTCATTCACTTTGCGAAGGACCCGGAGGTGCGCGGCCGCTTCGCGTTCATCGAGGACTACGACATGGAAGTGGGCCGCATGCTTACGCAGGGGGCCGACATATGGCTCAACAACCCGCGCCGGCCGCTCGAGGCATGTGGCACGAGCGGGATGAAGGCAGCGATCAACGGAGCGCTCAATACCTCCGTTCTCGACGGCTGGTGGAATGAGTGCTACGACGGTAACAACGGTTGGGCAATCGGAAGCAAGGACATCTTCGACGACCCCGACTATCAAGACAGAGTCGACGCAGCGGCTTTATTCGACCTTTTGGAAAGAGAGATTGTTCCTCGCTTCTACGATCGTTCTGAAGGGCCCACGCCTCGTCGCTGGGTCGAGCGAATCAAGTCGTCGATCTCCACCATCGGGCCGTTCGTGACCGCCGACCGCATGCTGCGGGACTACACGCTGAGGTTGTACGAACCCGCCGCCCGTCACGGCCGGGAGATGAGCCAGAACGGCTACCGGCGAGCGATTGCCCTCGCCGAATGGAAGGGGCGCGTCACAGATGGCTGGAGTGACGTCAGGATCCTCGAGGTCGAGGGCGACGTCACCCAGGCGAGCGTCGGCGAAGAGCGAGCGTTGTCGGCGCGCGTGAGGCTGGGCGGGTTGAGCACCGAGGATGTGTCCGTGCAGCTTGCTCACGGACCGGTGGGGCCGAACGGGGAGATCGGCTCCCCGTCTCTCATCGAGATGTCCATCGGGGACTGCGAGGATGGGATCTGTACCTTCGCCGGCGCGTTCTCGAGCCACCGGGCAGGGCTTTACGGGTTTGCGGTTCGCGTCATCCCCTCTCACGCCGACCTGAACAACCCCATGGATATCGGCCTCGTCACGTGGGCATGAAACGCGCACCGTTTTCTGAATGACCGGCGCCCGTGGCTTCACCACCCGGCCCGAGATTTGCGGAAGCTTCGGGATGGTCGCGAGCACCCACTGGCTGGCATCGGCCACCGGCATGGCCGTTCTCGAACAGGGCGGGAACGCATTTGACGCGGCCGTGGCTGCAGGTTTCGTGCTTCAGGTCGTCGAGCCGCACATGAACGGTCTGGGCGGCGAGGTTCCGATCATCGGATATTCGGCTGAAGATGCTGAGGTATTCGTCGTCAACGGGCAGGGTCCCGTGCCGGCCGCAGCGAGCATCGGCGCGTTTGAGGACCTTGGGCTCGATCTTGTTCCCGGCAGCGGGCTGCTGGCGGCATGTGTGCCGGGCGCGTTCGATGCGTGGATGGTCTTGCTGGATCGTTGGGGATCTCTAGCTCTCCCGGAGGTGTTGGGTTATGCGATCGGCTATGCGACCAACGGCTTTCCCCTGGCGCATGGGACGGTCGAGGCGGTCGCCGAGGTCGAAAGCCTCTTCACAGACGAGTGGTCGGATTCGGCCGCGATCTATCTTCATCAGGGGTTGCCATCGCCGGGAGAACGCTTCCTCAATCGCGCGCTCGCGAATACCTATGAGCGACTCGTCCGCGAAGCCACGGCCGGCACCGAGGATCGAAGCGGCCAGATCGAGAGAGCGCGCGATTGCTTCTATCGAGGCTTCGTGGCCGAAGAGATCGCCCGCTACTGCGCGGAGTCCAAGGTCATGGACTCCTCGGGACGCCGGCACCGCGGATTACTGACCGCCGGCGATATGGACGTCTTTGAGGCACAGGTGGAGCCGCCGGTGACGTTCGACTACCACGATTACACGGTCTGTAAGACCGGCCCGTGGGGGCAGGGTCCCGTCCTATTGCAACAACTCAGCTTGTTGCGCGCGCTCGATGTGGGATCGATGGCGCCGGAATCGGCCGAGCTAATCCACGTCGTGACGGAGTCGGCAAAGCTTGCCTTCGCCGACCGCGAAGCGTGGTACGGCGATCCTTCGTTTTCAGATGTGCCCTTGCCCGAGCTTCTGGCCGAGGGCTACGCCGCCGAGCGCAGGGCTCTTATTCACGATGACGCCTCCCTTGAGCTGCTGCCCGGTTCGGTCGCGGGCCGGGAGCCACGCATGCCGCCGTGGAGGGACCTCGGGACGGCCTCCTCAGCAGGAGAAGGAACGGGGGAACCGCTATCCGCGTTGGGAGTCACGCCGGGGGACACCTGCCATCTCGACATCGCCGACCGCTGGGGCAACCTCGTTTCGGCGACCCCGAGCGGGGGCTGGTTGCAGAGCTCTCCGGTGATTCCGGGGCTCGGTTTTCCACTCGGGACGCGCGCTCAAATGGCCTGGCTCACGCCGGGGCTGCCCAATTCTCTCGCGCCGGGCGCGCGTCCAAGGACGACCTTGTCGCCATCGTTCGCGCTCGGGCCGGCTGGGGAGCGCATCGCTTTCGGCACACCCGGAGGAGACCAGCAGGATCAATGGCCGCTGCTGTTCTTTCTGGGCCACGTACATTTCGGCCGCAATCTGCAAGAGGCGATCGATGCGCCCGCATGGCACAGCGAGCATTTTCCAAGCTCCTTCTACCCACGCGACGCGCGGCCCGGCGTGCTCGTGGTCGAGAATCGAATACCCGAGGACGTCCGTGAGGATCTTCGCGGCCGGGGCCATGTGATCGAAGTTTCGGACGCGTGGTCGCTCGGCCGCACTTGCGCGGTGGCGGTCGATTCTAAGAACGGCTGGCTCAAGGGTGCGGCCAACGCGCGCGGCATGCAGGCCTACGCGCAAGGTCGCTAGCGGAGAGCTAAACGCGGCGGAGGATCAGCACCGAGTCCCCTTCGACCGAGATGTGTTCGCACGCCGCGTGAACGATCGTGCCCTCGACGAGAAGGGGCTCGGTGGTGTCGATCACGGGCGTCCATTCGGCTCCCCAGGTTGCCGGCGGGAGGGCGTGCTCGACCGCTTCATGGTGGGCGTTGAAGATCAAAAAGAAGCTGTCGTCGGTGATGCGCTCGCCCCGGGGGCCGGGGTCTGGAATGCCGTCGCCGTTGAGGAAGATGCCGATCGACCGGGCCGACGCCTCTTTCCAGTCGGCCTCACTCATCTCTTCCCCTTTCCGGGTGAACCAACCGATATCGCTGACGTGCGAGTCGTAGATCGGCCGTCCCAGAAACCACTTGCGTCGGCGGAAGACGGGATGGCTCTTTCTGAAGTCCATGAGCCGGCGCGTAAACCCGAGCAAGGTCAAGCTTCTGTCCCTGAGGCTCCAGTCGATCCACGCCGTCTCGTTGTCCTGACTGTAGACGTTGTTGTTTCCGCCTTGAGTTCGCCCCATCTCGTCGCCCCCCAGGAACATGGGCACACCTTGAGAGAGAGCGAGCGTCACCAGAAAGTTGCGCTTTCGGCGCTCTCGAAGCGCTCGCACGGACGGATCGTCCGTCTCTCCCTCGGCGCCGCTGTTCCACGAACGATTGTGACTTTCGCCGTCTCGTCCGTTTTCGCCATTGGCCTCGTTGTGCTTTTCGTTATAGGAAACGAGGTCGTTGAGGGTGAAGCCGTCGTGGGCGGTGATGAAGTTGATGCTGGCATAGGGGCTGCGCCCGTCTTGCTGATAGAGATCAGAGCTGCCGGTGAACCGAAACGCGAACTCCGAAAGGCCCGGTTCCTGCCCTCGCCAGTAGTCTCGCATCGTGTCCCGGAACTTGCCGTTCCATTCGGACCAGAGCAGCGGGAAGTTGCCGACTTGATATCCACCCTCGCCGACGTCCCATGGTTCGGCGATCAGTTTCATATCGCTTAGCACGGGGTCTTGATGAATGATGTCGAAAAAGGCGGACAGCCGATCGACGTCGTGCAGCTCGCGCGCGAGCGTTGACGCTAGATCGAAGCGAAACCCATCGACATGCATGTGCGTCGCCCAGTACCTGAGGCTGTCCATGATGAGCTTGAGAACCTGCGGCTGACGAACGTTGAGCGAGTTCCCGGTTCCCGTGAAGTCTTTGTAGAGTCTCGGGTTACGGTCGTCGAGGCGGTAGTAGGCGGCGTTGTCCGCGCCCCTGAGTCCCACGGTGGGGCCAAGATGATTCCCCTCGCCCGTGTGGTTGTAGACGACATCGATGATCACTTCGAGGCCGGCTTCGTGCAGCGTCTTGACCATGGCCTTGAACTCGGGGACCTGGTCCCCGAGGGTACCGGCCGAGCTGTATTCGCCATGTGGAGCGAAGTAGCCGATGGGGTCGTAGCCCCAGTAGTTGCGCAATCCCTTGGCCACGAGATGACTGTGGTGAATGAAATGGTGCACCGGCATCAGCTCGATCGCGGTAACGCCGAGCAGCAGGAGGTGCTCGATTGCGGCCGGATGAGCGAGTCCGGCATATGTGCCGCGCAACTCCTCGGGAACTCCAGGATGAACGATCGTGAATCCCTTGACGTGCGTTTCGTAAATCACAGTGTCGTGCCAGGGGACGCGTGGGGCCTGGTCGTTGACCCAGTCGAACGCTTCATCTATGACCACGGACTTGGGCACGTGCGGAGAAGAGTCTCCATGGGAAGGGACGAGGTCCTCGCGCCCGCTGTTCACGTCGTAGGCAAACACCTCCGGCCCCCAGTTGATATTGCCGTCTATCGCTTTTGCGTAAGGGTCGATCAGGAGCTTTGCAGGATTGAAGCGCTGGCCCTCTTGCGGCAGATAGGGGCCGTGCACTCGGTAGCCGTAGCGTTGACCCGGCGCGATGCCCGGGAGGTACGCATGCCACACGTGAGTCGTTACCTCGGTCAACGGCACGCTGGTCTGATGGTCGTTCTCGTCGAACAAGCACAACTCCACGCCGGTTCCTTGCTGCGAGAATATGGCGAAGTTCGTCCCGTTACCATCCCAGGTCGCGCCGAGAGGGTAGGGGTTGCCGGGCCAGATCTCCATATGAGCGACAATCGTAAGCCAGGGTGCGGTTCATGCTTGGCGATGAGCGCGCGCCGCCAATGTCTGAGGGGAGCGGAATGGGGACCGGCTGATACGCTCGGATGAATGTCACAGGACGTCGACTCCTCAGCGCTACGGCAACTTCTGAATGCCCAGCGAGAAGACAGTGCCATCGCCCGCTTGACCCACCGACGTCGCAGTCTCGAGGAGGCAAAGCGGCTGGAAGCAGTCCTCGCTCAACTAGAAGAGCTCACCGCGGATTCGGCCATCGCTCGTAAGAAGAGCGACGAGATATTACGTCAGCAGACCCGCCTGGAAGGCGAGATGGAGATCGGTGACGCCAAGATCGAGCGAGAAGAGCAGCGGCTCTTCTCAGGAGGAGTGTCGAATCCGAAAGAGCTTGGCGCGCTTCAGGCGGAGGTCGAGATGCTGAAGCGGCGGCGGGCAGCCCTCGAGGACGATCTCTTGGAAGTCATGGTGCAGCGGGATCAGGCGAACGCGACGCTCGAGGCACTCGAGTCGGAGGGCGCGCAAACATCCACGCAGGCCGAGGAGCTCAAGGCCACGGTGTCTTCTCTGACCGATGAGATAGATCGCGAATTGAGCCGGCACCAGACCTCGAGGTCGGAGCACGCTTCGGTAATCCCTCAGCCCCTGCTCGAGCTTTATGAGTCGCTGAGGGAAGCAAAGGGAGGCGTGGGCGCAGCAGAGTTGCAGAGAGACACCTGCTCAGGATGTCACACGAAGCTGCCGGCGCGAGAAGTCGAAAGATTGAGGGCTGAAGGGAACCTGCAGCGCTGTGATAATTGCCGGCGCATTCTGGTCGTCACGTGAGGGCGAGTCTTCATGCCGATGGTGGCGCGCGCGGCAATCCCGGGCCGGCCGGCATTGGGGTTGTGCTTCGCGACGAGAACGGGGATATCGCCGGTGAGATAGCGCGCGGCATTGGTCATGCAACCAACAACGTGGCCGAATACAAAGCTTTGATCGCGGGACTCGAGCTCGCCCTCGATGGAGGTGTTTCTCACATCGATGTCTTCATGGATTCACGACTGGTGGTTCATCAAGTGAAGGGTCTGTGGAAGATCAAGAACGAAAGCCTCCGGCCGCTTGCCGTCAGGGCGCGCGCGCTCCTCGATCGTTTCGACTCGGCCGCGTTGACGCAAGTGGATCGAAGTCAGAACTCCGACGCCGACAAGCTCGCGAATCAAGGCATGGATTCCGCAGCGATTAGCGACGTCTCTGTGCCTCAGCAGTCCTCGCTGATGGAATAAGCGTGCTCTTGTGGCATATGGGCCTGGCGGTCGCGGTCACCTATGTGACGCTCGGCCGGCGCCGCATCGACTACCGCTACGTGCTCCTGGGAGCTGTTCTCCCCGACGTCACCGACGGGCTTCTGGGGCTCTTTTTCTTCTCCGGCCCGGCTGGACGCTGGGCATCGCACTCTCTGTTGTCGGTGGTGGTGGTTGCCGTGGTCATCTTGCTGGGCTTGTCGGGCACGACGAGACTGGCGGTGTTCGGAGTAGCCGTCGGATGGCTGCTCCATCTGGTAGGGGACGGCATGTGGACTGCGCCCAAGACCTTCCTATGGCCAGCGTTCGGGACCGGCTTCGCATCGGAACCGCGCGAGCCGTATTCGTGGGATCTCGTCGCCGACCCCGTGGCGCATCTCTCGACCTGGGGAGCGGAGGCGCTGGGGCTTGCCGTGCTCGTGTGGTTTGCCGTCGCGTTCGAGCTCGGGCGGGACGGCCGCCTTCGATTGTTTCTGAGCGACGGCTATCTTCGTCC
>JACDBF010000072.1 GCA_013695055.1 Actinomycetota bacterium | reverse complement strand
CGTGAGAATGGGTGGGCTCACTCCGAGGAGTCGAGCGAGCGGCGAACGACCCCCGCGAGGACGTCGAGGAACTCGGGGTCGGCGTTCGGCGCCTCGGTGCGAACGAGCTCCAGGCCCAGGCCCCCAGCCACTTCTCGAGCTTCGATGTCGACGTCGTACAGGACCTCGAGGTGGTCGGCCACGAAGCCGCACGGGCACGAGACGACTCCCGTGGCCCCCTCATCTGAGAGCCGCCGGATGACGTCGCCAATGTCGGGGCCGATCCACGGGTCCGCAGTGCGCCCGGCGCTCTGCCAGCCGATCTCCCAGCGCTCGAGACCGGCGATTCGAGCGACCGCCTCGGCCGTCTCCTTCAGCTGCTCCGGATAAGGATCACCGCTCTCGAGGATCCGCTCCGGAAGGCTGTGCGCGCTGAAGATGACCGTCGAGCGGGCGCGCGCGCCGGGCGACAGGGACTCGAACGCCGTCAGCACCCGAGCCGCCAGCCACTCAACGTAGCCCGGCTCGACATGCCAGCTGGGTATGACCTCGAGCCTTCCGGCCCAGCGCGCCTCAGCGGCCCCTTTCTCGGCCCGGCGCGTGTAGTCGCCGACGCTCATCGACGAGAAGTGCGGCGCGAGGACGAGGCCCGCCGCACGCTCCACTCCATCGGCGGCCATTTGAGCCACCGCGTCGGGGATGAAAGGGGCCGCGTGCTTTTGACCCAGGTAGGTCGTGACGCCGGTGCGTTCGGAGACGCCGCGGGCCTGGGCGAGCGTGATCTCGTAGAGAGGAGAGCTGCCGCCGATCGCCTTGTATCGCTGGGTCAGCTCTTCGAGGAGGTCTGAAGGAGGAGGAACCCCGTGCCGGATGTCGGTGTAGTAGGCCTCGACATCGCCGAGGCTCCTGGGTGTGCCGTAGGCCATCACCAGGACGCCGAGTCGCTCGCTCATCCCACCGGCCAGCCGTGCACGACCTCGACGACCCGCTCGAGAGCCGCCGGATCGGTCTGGGGGAGAACTCCGTGGCCCAGGTTGAAGATATGGCTCCGCCCCCCGCCCTTCGCGAGCACCTCCTCGGTCTTCGCTCGGAGCACCTCCCAAGGAGCGAGGCACGCCGCCGGATCGAGATTTCCCTGCAGACAGACGCCGTCTCCCACCCTTTTCCGGGCGAGATCGAGCGGGACTCGCCAATCGACTCCGACTACCTCTGCACCGATCTCGGAGAGGGCCTCGAGCAGCTCGCCGGTCGCCACTCCGAAGATGATGCGAGGGACGCCGAGGTCTTCGAGCCCGGCCATGATCCGGCGGACCCACGGCAACGCATACCTGCGGTAATCGGCTTCGTCGAGCGCTCCGATCCAACTGTCGAAGAGTTGCACGGCCGCGGCTCCTGCCTCCACTTGTGCGCGCAGATAGCCGATGACGGCCTCGGTCAGGCGATCCATCAGGCTCTCCCACGTTGCGGGATCGGAGTACATGAGGGCCTTGGTCGTGGCGTGGTCCTTGGAGGGCCCGCCCTCGATTAGGTAGCAGGCGAGCGTGAACGGAGCCCCCGCGAAACCGATCAGAGGGACCCGGAGCTCGCTCGCCAGCATCCTCACCGTCTCGAGCACGTAGGGGACGCCGGTCTCCGGATCAAGGGGGCCGAGCGCGTCGACGTCGGCCCGGGATCTGATGGGCGACGCGAACACGGGCCCGACACCCGGGACGATGTCGAGGTCGACCCCCATCCCCTGCAGTGGCACGACGATGTCTGAGAAGAGGATGGCGGCGTCGACGCCCAGCCTTCGAACCGGCTGCATCGTGACCTCGAAGGCGAGGTCGGGATGCCGGCACACCTCGAGGATGGTGTGGGTCTTCTTGACCGCCCTGTATTCGGGAAGGCTGCGGCCGGCCTGGCGCATGAACCAGACCGGGACGCGGTCCACCGGCTCCCTCCGGCACGCCTGAAGAAAGCGCGGCCGCACCCTGGCTGTGATCTCTATGAGGTCTCCTTGAAGCCCCAACGATGCTGCGGTCGACCTACCGGTGGGGCGACCGGAACGTCCGTGCCGATCCTAAAGGTGGACAGGGCTCGGAGGAATCGACAGAACGGCTGCGGCGTAGGGTCGAGCTTGTGGAACCGGAGTCATTCGACGCGGTGGTCCTAGCCGGTGGCTCGGGCTCGCGCCTCGGCGGAGCCGACAAGGCGTCCGTGGAGGTCGGCGGAGTCCCCCTGCTGCTTCGGGTGCTTCACGCCCTTTCCGACGCCGGCCGCATCGTGGTCGTCGGCCCCCGGCGCCACTTGCCTGCGCCCTCAGAGGTGATGTGGGCGCGCGAGCACCCTTCGGGCGGAGGGCCGGCCGTCGCCCTGGCCGCGGGCCTCGACGCCCTCCATCCGCCGAGTGGACCAGGATCCGTGCCCGGCGTCGCTCCACGCGACCTAGATGTTGTCGTCGTCCTGGCCGCCGATCTTCCCTTCGTCGAGCGGCGAACGGTGGAGAAGCTGGTCGCCGCCGCCCGGAAGCACGACGGAGCGCTCCTCGTAGATGAGGGGGGTCGCGACCAGTATCTTGCCGGCGCCTATCGGGCGGCCGCCGTGAGCGTGCGGCTCACTGAGCGGCCCGGAGCGTCGATGCGCGCCGTGCTCGAGGATCTCGATCTCGTGCGTGTCCACGCGGGCCGGGCGGCGCTCGATTGCGACACCTGGGAAGACGTCGAAGCGGCCCGTGCGCTCATGAGCGATGGCCGCGCTCGGAGCTCAGGCCCAGGGCATTGAGCTCGAGGCGCGCAAGCGCCTGGTAGTTGCCGGACGCGAGGTCTCCCGCGGGATCCGAGCTCGCCCGTCGAAGCTCGTGCAGCGGCCGGTTGGCGACGGCGCGCAGCGCGAACAAATGGAGGTCGCCGGCATCGAGACGAATGTGGTCGGCCGCGCTGGCGGCCCTTATCCACCGTCCGCGATCGGGTAGGTACTTGAGGGCGACATAGAGGATGGGGATCAGCGCGAGGATGACGCCGAGCCACACGGCCAGCGTCGCGACGACTTCTTGCTGCGTCGCGCCGGCACGCTCGAGCGCGCGCCCGGCCCCCGCGATCGCTTCGAAGGGCGTGCGCAGCGCATCGCCCACAACGGGAAGATCCTCGACTTCCGACCCCGCAGACTCCAGGCTGCTTGCGACGTCGGTTCCGGGGCTTTGGATGGTCGGGCCGGGCCCGGCGAGCGCGCTCACCAGCTCGTGGATGCGAAAGCCGACGCGCACCCAGATCGCCACCCACGCGACGGCCGCCAGATCGCGCACGATCTGACCCATCCGGTAGCGAGGCACCTCGGCGTAGAGCTTCATGTTGAAT
>JACDBF010000058.1 GCA_013695055.1 Actinomycetota bacterium | reverse complement strand
GCTGTCAGCTTTCCGCTGATACCACCCTCCCGCCCAGAGGGTCGAGAGCCGGTCGAACCACTCCTCGAACATCGGGGCGACCGCTTCCAGCGAGAACTGCGAGACCGTGCTCCGGCGAAGCCCGACCCGATACTCGTCATCGGCCCGATCCACACACTCCACCGCCTCCTGCAACGTCCTGAACCGATACCGCTCAGGCACCGTCTCCGTGAACGCGCCCCAATCCGAGGTGATCGCGGGAGTGCCGCTCATCATCGCTTCCACCGCGACTCCCCCGAACGGCTCCATGTAAAGAGTCGGGGCCAGCAGCGCGGTCGCGCCCGACAGCAACTCCGCCCGCCGCTCCGCCCCTACCGGGCCGATGTACGTCACGTCACCCTCGATCCTCACCTCCGGGGAGACGATCAGCCCCTCGCTGACCATTGTCGCGCCCGCGCCCGCGATCAGCAGACGCTGCCCTGCCGCCTCCGCGATCTCCGCTGCGATCTGCGGCCCCTTCCGAGAGACGAGACGACCGAGGAACAGCAGATAGCCATCGTCCGACGGGTTCCATTCCTCCGCTGGCCGCTTGAACTCGTCCGGGTCGAAGAAGTTGGGGATCACCGCGTCGAACCAGCGCCCGTCACGGATCCCCTTCAGCGCGTAGACCGAGTGCATGTGCGAGTACGACTCGAACGCCGCATGGTTCGCGTAGATCCCCTCATAGCCGACGAACGGCTCTACGACCATCATCGACGCCAACTCGTCCACGACCTGATGCTGCGAATACCCGCCCGGCAACAGAACGAAGTCGCCCTGCTCATGCCGAGCCGAGACCTCCTCGATCACCCGACGGTTGAACCGCTCCCACAAGGGCAGATCCGGCCAGCCCGGTAGATCGTTCGGGTCATGCACCCCGAACAGCACCTCCCGCTCTGACCGCGACAGACAGACGACGTGCTCCGAGCAGGGGGCCTCGTTCCGCTCCCCCGCATACAGGATCACCTCATGGCCGCGACCCATCATCATCCGGCAGAACTTCACGACCTTCTGCGTGTACGCGCACCCGACGTGCTCGGCGGTCGTCTCAGTATGCGGAAGCGAAGTCAGATGGAAGCGCACGACTCAGTGATCCTCCGGTGCGAATGGACTAGGTTCCGATCCTAGCCATCGAGAAGTTGGACTTGCCTGCGACGGTGTTCCTCATATCGAGAGCACCTCCCGAGCTTTGTCGAGCCTGACAAGAAACCCACGCGCCAGCCGCGAGAGGAATGATGAAGGTGAAGGGAACAATGGTGTCATCGCCAGAGGTTGCGGGCTGAATGACAAAATGAACAGTGACTCCCGCATTATCCACGACCTGAACGAGACGCAGCCCGGTGACATTAGACAGATACGTCACAACACCATTCACCAAGTAAAGACCGGCCGTAGTTGCCACGAGCCTGTCATTGTTGGTCACATTGTCGTGCATCGTATCGTTGTCGTAATCTTCACCATCCCAGGTGACAGTGACGTAGGTGTTGTTGGCGATGGATTGCGCCACGCTTTTACTAACCCTGACACGCGGCACCGCTGCCACCTTCGTCACGCCGATTGCGGCTGCGGCCGCAACACCCGCGTTCACGATTCCTGTGGTCGGCACGAACAGCCCTTCCGCTTGCCAGGCGCTCGCGGTCGCGCTCTGGCGCACGAGTAGCGTCATCGCGGAGCCACCGCCATTGGCGAGGAGTGTCAGGCTTGCCGCTGCGACTGTCCCGATAGCCGACACGGGAATGGTGGCGCTGACAAAGGTGCTGACGTTACTGGCCCAGTAAGCGTAGTTGCGCTGTGTGTGACTCGCAGGGAAAGTGATATTCGCGAGCGCGTGGTTGCCGCCGAGGTGCCAGGAGCGAATCGCCAGCCCGATGTTCGAGACGGCAAGGGACGGCGCTGAGGGAGTTGTCGAGGCGGCGTTGGCCTGGCTTGTCGCAGACGGCAGCGGCGCGGTCGAATGAACCGTTGAGGCAGCAAACGCGATCGCGTGCCAGCCACCGCCTACATTCGTGTTCATATTGAACGTCTCGGACGTTTCAGCTCCTCGGAACTTCCACAAGACATAGATGCGGTTCGGATCACCGTGCAAGCCAACGTATGCCTGCGTCCAGCCTGTAGGAATGGTTACTGCTGAGTTGTAGGGAAAGAAGGTGACGACGATGAGGTCACCCGAGACTGACCCAGCCGGATAAGTAACGACCACTGAGGACGTATCCCAAGACCCTCCGGTTGGTGTGCCTGACACCACTGGCAGTGCAGTCGCATCAGCCACTTTCCGGTAGAGGATCTTCGAGGCCGTGTCGATGTACCAGTCTCCGACTACTCCAAGGCCGCTCGAAGGAACGCCAGAAGCAGAGCGCCAGATGGGAACAGCCCCCACCGCTAGCTTCGCTGAGGTGACAGAGCCGTCCGCCAGCTCAGGGTTAGGGTAGGAGCCGGAGAGAGCGCCTCCTGCTGGCCCGGTGCTCGGGCCTGTCGCTCCCACTGCACCCGCAGATCCCGCAGATCCCGCTGGCCCGGTCGGGCCGGTAGCTCCGGCCAGGTTCGCGACAATCGACCACGCCGAGCCGGTCGGGTTCCCCTTCACCGCGACGATGTACGTCTGCTTCGGGTTCGAGTAGGTGGCGGTCGGAGCAGGCGTTCCGCTGCTACCCGCGACCGCCTGCACCTTGTCAGCGATGTAGGCGAGCCCGTTTGTCGAACCGTTCGCACCCTCCACCCGTTCGGTGTATCCGGCTGGCGGCGCGACTCCCCCGGCAAGCTCATTCGCCATCCCCGTGAGCACCACGATCATATCGTTCGCCAGCGTCGTCGTGACTGCCGGGGCCGCAGGCGTCGTGCTGCTGGTGATCGCCGCTGCGCCGACGGCGTCTATCCCGGTGTTGCCCGAGTAGGCGGCGCTACCGAAGCTCCCGTAGGCAACGCTAGAGGCGGTGGTGATCGTGACGGTCGATCCTTCCGTTCCGTCGGCGACCCTCGTGTAGAGCGCAAACCTGTTATCGCCAGTCGAAGAAGTGAACTGTTGCGTCCATCCGGCAGGCGTCCCGAACGTCGTCGCCCCACCAGAGTTGAGGCATTGAGCGACGATCACCAGAACATCTCCGACCGCGATCCCGGCCGGGAGCGTCACTACATGATTCCCTGTCGGGTTTGTCGCGGTGTAGACGCTCGATCGGAACGCCGGAGCCGAAACCGAGGCGAGCCGCTCCCATACATTGCCGGTGGCATCATCGAGGTAGAAGTCGTTTATGACGCCGAGGCCAGCGCTCGGAGCACCTGTACCCTCGTACCACCGACTTCCAGCCGTACCGATCGGCCCCGTCGCTCCGGCTGCTCCTGCCGTACCTGTCGGCCCCGTCGCCCCTAACGGGCCGGTGGCTCCACTCGATCCTGTCGCCCCGACAGGGCCAGTCGCGCCCGTGACACCCGCGCCCGTAGCCCCGACCGCTCCCGCCGCCCCCGTTCCCCCGGTCGCGCCCGTAGCCCCGACCGGGCCGGTCGCGCCCGCGACTCCTGTCGGCCCTGTGGGGCCAGTGACACCGACCCCCGCAGATCCCGTAGGCCCGGTCGCGCCAGACGCTCCTGCGGCTCCCTGCGCTCCCGCAGGGCCGCTCGCCCCGGTGACTCCCACCCCCGTCGCGCCCGCTGCCCCTGTCGCGCCGACTACCCCCGTCGATCCAACCGGGCCTGTCGGCCCTGTCGCGCCCGCCGCCCCCACTGATCCAGCGGGGCCAGTCGCACCCGCCCCCCCGGTCGGGCCACTAGCCCCCGATGAACCCTGCGGGCCTGTTACGCCCGCTGGCCCAGACGGGCCGGTCGCTCCGGGGATCGGGGCCTGAGCGACCATGAGCCTTCTCAGCTACCGCCAGCGGGGAACGGGGAGGGCACGATGGCCCTCCCCTCCCCTGAAGGCGTTAGCTCGACGGCGCTACCGTCGCCGCAGCACACGCCGCAGCGGGCGGCGTGAGGTCGGTGTAGAACCAGCCACCGTTCCGAATGTCAGCCCCCGGCCCGTCACCGTAGGGGCCATCCCCCCACGAGAGATTCTGGCGAGAGAACCCCGACAGCACCGGCTGGGCAAAGTCGTTCTGATACTGCTGCTGCCCGATCTGCCAGCGCGTGTTCGGGTAGATGTGATGGATGTACGGGTAGTCAGGATCCTGCGCGTCGCCGTTCCAATGGTCAGTCCAGAACTCGAACGCGACCGACGGCTCCACCTCCCCGCACTCCAACGCCGACGGCCACGCGACCCCGACATCGAACGCTCCGTCGTTGATCACGGTGCCTCCGACCATCATCGCGACCATCG
>JACDBF010000047.1 GCA_013695055.1 Actinomycetota bacterium | reverse complement strand
CTTCGGCGACACCGACAACATCAAGCTCTGGCTGGGACTGGGCCTCATCGCCGCCGCTTTCGCGGTGTCGACGCGCTGGCACTGAACGACGGACGGAAGTAAATGACAAGCATGTCGTTTATCCACTTCCGGGGAAAAACCTGTGGACGGTCCACATGACCCGGCTCGGTAAGGCGCTGTTCGGGCTCGTTGCCGTAGTCGCTCTCGGCGCGGCTTTCGGCTACTGGCGCGCCGCGATCGCGGTGGGGATGTTCTCGTTCATCGCCATGCTCGGCGTTCGCTACATGCGCTTTGTCATGGCGGCGCCGCCCGACCCGGAGCTCACCGACGTAGGCAGCTACGGGTTCAAGTATGTGTGCACGATGTGCGGGTTGGAGCTCAAGGTCGAAAAGGCGGCCAAAGACCGTCCGCCCAGCCACTGTATGGAGCCCATGGTGCTGTTGCGGGAGGACGGCAAACCCCCTCTCCACACCGTCTAAGGGCTCAGAGGTGGTGGCCTGCGAACACCGCCCGGCGCATAGTCACGGTCGTTCCCTCGCCGGAGCTGTCCACCTCGACCGAGTCCATGAGCTGGCGCATCAAGAACCAGCCCCGGCCCCCGGCTGCGAAGCGATCGGGCAGTCCCCGATCGTGGAAGACTCGGAAGTCGAATCCCGGCCCGTCGTCGGCGACCGTCACCACCAGGTCGTCGCCGGTGCGAGCACACCGGATCCTTATCTCATTCGTGCCATCGACTTTGCGGCCGTACTTATACGCGTTGGACGCCGCTTCGCCGACCGCTATCACGACCTCTTGCGATTCCTCCACGGGAGCCCTGAGGTCCGACAGATAAGTTGCAACGAAGTTGCGCAGCTCACGCACGCGCGCAGGCTCGTTGGGAACGAGCAACTCGCGCGTTGGTTCACCGATCGCGGCATCCGACACCACCTGACAGACCAGTAAGGCAACATCGTCACGAAGCTCGTCGGTCGGCGCCCATGCCTCGACCGATCTGCGGATCGCTTGCACGATCTCGCCGGGAGTTCCCACACCGTACTGTTCGATTAGATCTTGCAGCTTCGCTTGACCGAACACCCGCCCTTTGCGCATCCCCTCGGTTACGCCGTCTGCGTAGGCCACCAACATGTCGCCGGGGTGAAGGTCGACGCGCGCAGCTTTGTAGGCGGTGTCTACTTCGATCCCCAGCGCAAGTCCTCCCTCACTCAACCACTCGACTTCACCGGACTTGCTCCGATATATGACCGGAGGAACGTGGCCGGCATTCACGTACTCGAGGCTGGCGCGCTCCGGATCCAACACGCCGAGCATTAGTCGGACGAAGCGTTCGCTACCAAGCTGCGAGCTAATGTGGGCGTTCAAGCGTTCGACCAACCGTGCGGGATCGGACTCGTCGGACGAAAACGATCGCAGCGTGTACCGAGTGAGCGCGGCATCGTTCGCGGCCTCTGGGCCGACGCCGCAAACATCTCCCAGCATGACGCCCACTTGTCCTCGCGGCAGAGTTAAGAAGTCATAGAAATCCCCACACACCGCACGCCGGCCCCGAGCGGGTATGTAGTGAGCCACAAGGCTGATGCGCGGCAGCTTGGGAACGGAGTCGGGAAGCAGTCCTCGCTGATAGCTCTCGGCCGTTTCACGCGCCTGTACATACAGTCCTTCGATCTCCTCTGCTCTCCGCACGGCCTCGGTGACATCTGTATAGACGTCTATCCTGCCGATGAGGGATCCCGAGTCGTCTAGCGCTGGGCCCGAATAGAGCCGCAGTCGTCGTCGCTGGGGAACTACCTGCTCGACAGAGACGCGTATCTCGAGGCCCGGCTCGTCGCGCAGAGTCTGAAACGTCTCCATGAACCCTTCTGGATCCTCGGTCTGACGCGCCATCCTGCGCAGCAGCTCCACGACCGGGAGGCCGAGATGCTCGTCGGGATCGACCCCAAAGAGCTGCGCGGCGCGCTGGTTGACCACGCGCACGATCCCCTGACGATCTCGAAAGATGATCGACTCGTCGACCGCGTCCAGCACTGCCAAGAGCCTGTGCCGCACCGCGGACGCGAGCCTATGCTCTTCTTGTTCTGCGCTGTAGTGAAAGCGGAGCTCTCGCGCCAGGAGACCGGCCACGGATCCCGACAAGATGAAGATGCCGGTATTTACGGCATCGGCGACGAGGCTGGGTGGATCGCCGGTGAAGTCGGCAATCCCAATATAGACGAGCGCTGCGGCGACGCCCGTTGCCACTCCCACTTGGAAGCTGGTCAGCAACCCGGTAATGGCCACGACGGGAACAAAGACCAGCTGTGCCGATGGAACCGCGCCGCGTACCACCGCAAAGAGGGCCGCCGAGAATCCGAACGCCACCGCGAGGTTTATCCACCCGAGCCACGGCGTCTCGCCGGCCCGAGGAAGCATCACGCGAAAGACGACGATCGCCCAGGCCAACATGGCAACCGTTATCCCGATCCCGGCGCGCAGCTCGCCCACGGTCAGGTCGGCCAGCGCGATCAGCAGGAAGATGACGGCCACCGAACCCCAGGTCGCCAGCTCGGCCACATGAAGGCTCCAGCCGCGGCTTCCCTTGCTCACTCCTTCGGCGGCGCCGAGGAGCACTCCCTTTCCGGGCTTGAACCATTCGGCCGTCTGCTTCACTGTCGCCTCTTCAATGTCATGGAGCTGATCCGGTCATACATCTCATCTGCCGAGTGGGTGACAGATGTCGCATAGCGCCACTCAGCACCCACTCGGCGTCTCTTCGACCGCCGTCCAACGATCATCTTCGACGCGCGCTCGGCCGGCGGTCCGAAGCATCTCGAGGTGAGCACGTACGGATTCGCGCGCGAGGTCGTGGAGTTGCTCGTCGGTCTGGGTGTAGACCGCCGCAACGATCTGCTCGGGCGTTGCCGGGCCTTTCTTGAGAATCGTGCCGATGGCTCGAGCGCGTTCGGCCCGATGAGCGAGGTAGCGATCGATTACCTCGTCGCCTCCATCCAGTGGACGGAAGTGGCCCGGATAGATTCGTTGCAAATCGAGCTCCCGAAGTCGCCTCAGGCTCTCAAGATAGGCGCGCATGTCCCCATCGGGCGGAGCGATCACCGATGTGCCTTCACCCAGGATGACATCGCCGGACAAGAGACTCGCAACGCCCTCGAGCAAGAAGCAGAGGTGATCGGATGAGTGTCCGGGCGTATGCAGTGCCTTGAGACGCGCTCCGGAGATCTCGAGCACATCTTGGTCCGCAAGGGGATCGACCGCGGCGCCGCCCGCGGGCTCTTTGCCGAACGCTCGCACCGGAATGCCGAGCCGCCCCGAGAGGCGCTCGGCTCCGCCGACATGGTCGGGATGCCGATGCGTCACGGCAATGAAAGCCGGCTCACCCTGTGCCGCGGCCACCTCGTCTAGGTACTCGTCGTCGGGAACGGCCGGGTCGATGATCGCCGTGGTTCCGGCGCCCACGATGTAGGTGTTCGTGCCCGGCCCCGTCATTCGCGACGCATTGGGAGCGAGCACCGTCTGAACCAGGGGCGACAGTCGCGCCCTCTGTACCCGGCCCCTCGGAGCCCGCTCTTCGGTCGCGGCCAAAAGCGCCTCGGCCGCGCCTGAGAAGCTCTCGAGCCTCTGCAGCATCTCGATCGTGGGCGGGGCCATGATGATGTCTCCGGCCCCCAGCGCGTCGAGCGCTGCCCGGGGCGTGAGCCACCGGCATCCGGCGACCTCGGTAGCATCGGGCGCCGGTTCCCAGGAGGGCTCCGCTCGTGCCAGAAAGAAGCGGGCGTCGAAGCGGATGGGAGAACCGAGCGGCGTGACCCAGCGGCCCGCGGGGATCAGCTCATCGGTCCCGAGTCGCACTCCGTGGTCGAGGCAGGCCTGGAGAAAACGGGCCGGGTCCTCGGCCGCGGCTCGTTCGAGGGCGTCGACGCCGTCGCCACACAGCCATCCCACTTCCTCGAAGGCCTCTCGCAGCGCGCACACGAACGGGCCGAGCGCGCCCAGCTCGGCGCCGTCGGATGGGCCGAGGGCGGCCGCGGCCTGGGCGGCCGTTCGGCGCGAGGCGCGCTCCCAGCGTGGATCGGTATCCGCTTCCGCCAGGGCCCCACCCGGGAAGACGGCTGCCCCGCCCATGAACCGAAGATGCCGGGGCCGAATGGTGAGCAACACCTCATACCCGCCGGGGGCGTCCCTCAGCAAGACGACGGTCGCCGCCGGGCGGGGCTCGGGATCGCCGGGCCGGGCCCACGACGACATCACGGGAACGAAACGGAAGGAGGTCGCATTACTCCCAAGGTATGTTCTCTTGCCCGAAGGAGGTTACTCAAGGAGGCGGCAAGTGGCGGTGAAGTTCCTCACTGAACAATGGGCCCAGGAAGTAAACCGTGTGCTGAACTCATCCGCCGATTTCAAGTCCGCAGCCGGCACGAAGGAGCTCCGCCTCGAGCAAGTCGTCACCGATGCTCCCCAGGGGCCGATGACGTTCTATTTCAAGCTCGGGGAAGGCAGAGGCGAGGTCGGGCTGGGCGAGCTCGCGAACGCCGACGCCACCATCACCCAGGGCTACGACATAGCTGCGGCCATCAGCCGCGGCGAGACCAGTCCGCAGCAGGCCTTCATGAAGGGCGAGATCAAGGTGACGGGCAACATGATGAAGCTGCTGCAGCTCCAGGCAGTCTTGGGGGCTCTTTCCAGCGCGGTCAAGACGGTCGACGTCGAGTACTGACCTCAAGCCATCGGGCCTTGCAACTGCATAAAGGGTCGGCCAAACTCTCAAGGAGTGACGCCGAAGTCGGCAAGCGTTGCCGCCGCCCCGGGCAGTGACGACCGCAGGGCGCGCAGCAGGTCGGCCTCGTCGGCGATTCCATAGGCGTTGGCCGCTACGTAGCGCCTGAGCCCGCAGTCCACGACCTCGCCGTCTCCCAAAGCGGCCAACGCCGCTACCCCCTGAGCGTAGACACCGAGAAAGTAATCGGCCTGGTGCTCGTCCCAGAACTCCATGCCGGCCCCCAGACGTCCGGCGACCGGTTCGGG
Source organism: Actinomycetota bacterium (assembly GCA_013695055.1). GTDB lineage: Bacteria > Actinomycetota > CADDZG01 > CADDZG01 > WHSQ01 > JACDBF01. The sequence goes on along the minus strand of JACDBF010000047.1, from coordinate 1,711 downwards.
GATCTCCTGGTCGGCAAAGAAGCTGATCTGATCGTCGATGCGGGCCTGTGCATAGCTCGTCAGCCCCTCATCGAGCCATGGAGCGCGTGCCGGATTGCTGCCGACAAGCGAAAAGAACCACTGATGCGCGACCTCGTGATCCGTGACCAGCCCGGTCGTTTCGGCTCCTTGCATGACAAACGTTGGGTACTCGATCCCCGCGTGAGCAAGGTGCGGAGTGATCACGAGATTGAACGTCGGCCACGGGTACGGACCGTAGCTGTCGGAGAGCTCCCCCAGGGCTCTGACGACTTCGTCCCGGTAGCTGTCGGGCGACTCGTCGACATCCTCGTCGACCGCAACGGTGACCTCCACGGGGTCGGGAGCCAGTGCCGTTCCTTGGGCCGTTTCGAACCTCCCGACGGTCATGGCGAAGTCGCGCACCGCGCGGGCCCGCCATATATCCCCTCCTTCCGGTGACCCGGTCGCGATGACCTCCAGCTCTTCGGGAACGGTGACCGAGACGTCGAAGTCGGCGGTGGGTGAAGCAGAGGTCTCGGCGAGGCTGCGGGTCGGAGGGTCGGTCATCCACCCTTCGCCGGGGTTCCAGGCGAGAAGGGGAAAGAAGGAACCGAGGCGGATCGAGTCGCCGTCGCTCGAGATGCGGTCGAAGACCGGGCCCGGCAAGTCGAGCCGCCACGACATCGCCGCCCGGACGGCGTCCCCGGGGTCAAGACCGTCGTCGATGGGCACCTCGAGCGTGGTGGGGTCGGTGCGGCTCGATGGAGCGGCCCGGCCGTCGATTCGCACCCCTCCTACTTCTAGAGACGCGCCTTCGCGCGCTTGCCGAGGCCCGTTCGGCCACAGCCGGAACACGAGCCGGTCGGTCCGGAGGTCGGGAATGAAAACCACGCTGAGGCGCCCCGAAACCACATCGCCGTCCGGTCTCACGTTCACGCTCAGCTCGTAGCGAGGGCGGTCGGGGTCGGGCTCGGGCAGCGTCACGGGGTCGTCGCAAGCCTGTGGCCCCCCTCCGCCGGAACCGGCCCCGTTACCGGATGAAGGCGATCCGCCTGCCGGGCCGTCCGCCGCATCACGCGGAGTGCAGGCCCCCGCCACCAGCAGAGCGGCGATCACAACGAGGGCCGGACGGCGAAATCTCATATACCGATCGTAGAGATCCCCGGCTCATAGTGGGGATCATTTGGGTGCCGCGCGACTGTCAGGAAAACAGGTTTGAGACGGCGATCAATGCGACCGGCACGAGGAAGAGCGCGGCCGTAAATCCCGCAAGGCGTGGCTTGCTCTTCACCATCTGGCGCTGAAACTTCCAAATGATGCGACGGGTCTGCGGGTAGAAGAAGGTCAGCAGGAGGACGCTAAGGATACTGGTTGAGATGACTTGGGCAATCACGATCCGAACCGCGGCGCCAGAGTTCAAGGCCAGCCCGGCCAGCATGGTGTCGCCCAGCGTGGTGATGTTGGCACCCATGATGTAAGGAAGGATGTCCTCGCGCTTCACGTACTTCTTTGCGACCAGTGGCACGAGAACCGTAAGGGCGACCGATACCGACATGGTTACCAGCGCCACCAGACAGCCGAGACCAAACATTGGCCACTTCTGCCGAAGCCAGGTGAGTCGTTCTGCTCCAATGGTCTGCTCGTCGAGCGAAGGCATGACGGCATCGATGAGCTTGAACGAGAGCAACAGCACGCCCAGCCCGCCCAAGAA
>JACDBF010000044.1 GCA_013695055.1 Actinomycetota bacterium | reverse complement strand
CGACATCTTGGCGGCGTTCGCATCCGACAGAGTTCCGAGAAGCAAGGATTCGGTCATCTACCTCGACGATCGCTCCCTTCACGGAAGACGCGGGAAGAGACTTGAGCGCTGGCAATTGGTCGCAAACGTGTCCGCGAGGCTCTGCGCGAGGAGGTACGACGCTGATGCTCCTGCGACAGGCCATCAGACAATACGCGGCGGGCCAAAGCATTGCCCTGAGGCTTCTGTCATCGGAGGCGGGGAAAGCCCTCGCTCGCGCCCAGGGGGCGATGATGGGTGAGGCGTTGGTGCGACCGCCGGTCCTTCGCACCACCGAGCAGGGCGACCGTAGCGCGACCTGGACCGAGCTGTTCTTCGATCTCGTCTTCGTCGTAGCCGTCTCGCGGACGAGCGAGATCCTTGCCTCCAACCCTGCGGGCGGGGGTCTCTGGTTTCGGGAGTGATGGTCCTCGTCGTTTGGTCCTGGGCTGGTGATTGACGACGATCCGGCGATCCGAGACGCTCTCAGGCGAGCCCTCACCCTTGAGGGCTTCGAGGTCCGAGCTTGCCACCGGGAAAGGAAGGCCTGTAGGCCGTCACGATTGCCCCTCCTTTGGGTGATGTGAAAAACGCCACGTGAGTGGCAAGAAATCTGCTATGTTCCTGCCATGAAAAACGCTATGTCCGGGCATCTAACTCCCCGTCACGCAATCGAGCAGGTGCGAGTCAGCCTCCGTGAGGCCCGGGTCGTGATCGTCAATGGGCCGCGCCAGGCCGGCAAGACCACCCTCGTCCGAGACCAACTGCATGTGCCAGGCGAGGGCTCGTTCATCACGCTCGACGACGAGACCGAGTTGGCTGCGTGTCTCGCCGATCCTCGGACCTTCCTCGATCGCCCGCGCCCCGTGATCGTTGATGAGTTCCAGCACGCCGGAGATCGTCTGCTTAGAACGGTGAAGACGCTCGTCGATGAGAGCTCCGAGCCGGGACAGTTCCTTCTCACCGGCTCCACTCGCTTCATGACTCTTCGGACCATCTCCGAGTCGCTCGCCGGACGCGTCCACATCGTCGATCTGTGGCCCTACACGCAGGGGGAATCGCAGAGGCTCGGGGATGGCGCCGACAGCTTTCTGCTTCGTTTGTTCCAGCAGGGGTCGCTGCGGGAAGAGCTTGGAGAGACCGCCGTGCCGGACCGGCGCGACTACCTGAAGCTCCTTTGCCGTGGCGGCTATCCCGAGGCGGTGAAGCTCGATGGCCAGGCTCGCAGGAGGTTCTTTCGTAACTACGTGCGAACCGTCACTCAGCGCGATGTTCCAGAGATCAGTCGGGTTCGCCACGTGGAAGAGTTGCCACAGATCCTGCGATTGCTAGCCGCGGCCACCGCTCAAGAAGCCCGGGACACCCAGCTCGCCGAGCGACTCAGCATCGATCGCCGGACGCTGCGCGCCAATTACCTTCCGCTGCTCCACACCGTTTATCTCGCCTTCGAGCTACCGGTGTGGTCGCGCAACCTCGTTTCCCGCGTTTGCCGGCACCCCAAGAGCTACCTGGTCGACACGGGACTCGCCGCCCACTTGCTGGGTATGACCCCCGAAAGGCTCGCGGAGCCGACATGTCCTGCCACCGGGGCGTTGTTGGAGACGTTCATGGTCAACGAATTGGTGCGCCAGGCGTCTCGCTTCGCCGACCGGCTCGGAGTGACCCTCTTTCACTACCGGGCGCACACGGGCAGTGAGGTCGATGTGATTGCCGAGGCCGATGATGGGCGCGTCGTTGGCATCGAGGTCAAAGCGGCCGCTTCAGTCGACAGGGGGGACTTCTCACATCTGGTTGCCGTTCGGGACCAGGTGGACCGCCTTCGAGATATGGAGTTCCTGCAAGGAATCGTTCTCTACACCGGAGATCGGCCCCACAGCTTCGGCGATCGCTTGGTAGCTCTCCCGCTCGCGACAGTGTGGCTGCCTCCAGGGCACTGACCACCCATCCGAAGACGAAGCCCTTGGCAAACGCGGACAATCAGCGGTCCCATTGTGGTTACGGACTATTCTCGTTTGATCTGATAGACGGCCGAAAGTCGAAGGGTCGACCCGCTGCGTCGCCCCATTCGTTCGGTTCCTGCCGGGGGCACGAGGTAGGGCACAAACAACATGGGCACGAGTGCGCTGTTATTGCGGGCACTCTGAGACGAAACTGAACCGAACAGGCACGCGCAAGGCCGACCCGGCACAAGATCCGGGTTGTCGTCAAGCCGAAGACCGGTGAGCTTCGCGGCGGATTCCACGGTGACGCGTTGTCCCATCGCCTCCAGCTGGCGGATGAGATAACGCTTGCGAGCGTCGGCGTCGTTGCGGTGTGCGAAATAGTCACGCCAAGGTCGTGGTAGTCGCACTCGTGGGCGAGGAGATGCCACGCGATCACGAGGATCGAGTGGCCGACCGCGAAGACCGCCTTGTTGTCTCCCTTCTTCAAGCGTCGACGCAGGTGGCGGAACTGCGCCGAGAGGTAGGTGTCTTTGGTGCGGCCGCAGCCCATGCCGCCTCACACAGCGCCGCTCTCAGCGCCTGATCGCCCTTACGGGCTTTGCCCGAGCGGCGCTTGCCGGCGGATTGGTGATTGCCGGGACACATACCGGCCCATGAAGCCAGGTGCCCGGCAGTCGGAAAGCGGCTCATGTCGACGCCGATCTCTGCGACGATGACCTCGCCGCCTGGGAGCGCGCGTCGTCTCGCCCTACGCATTTCTCCTACGGAACGGCGCTCGCTCTTCACGGAGCTGCGACCACCGAGCGCTCCGAGGTTCTGATCACAAGCCCGAGACGTTTCGATACCTTCGAGCATGAAGGGATCAGGTATTGCCGCACCCCAGCCATGGACAGAGGAGGGCAGGAAGAAGGTTCCCGTGGGGCCGGAGTTCGTCTGGGTTACGACCCCGAGAAGACGCTCGTGGAGTGTGCGCGCATCCCATCAAACGCCCGGGGGCTTGCGGAGTTGCTCCGAGCTGCAGCCGCCCTCCCAAGACCTTCAGACGCCATGATGCGGTTCCCGGATCGTCGCTACTACGACCGCATCGCATCGTTTCGGGTTTTCGCCCTGAACCTCTGCCGCCCCGACCTATTGCCCTGTTACATGAAGTCAATTAAGTCGTGAACGGCGCCATCGTGGCACAGGATCAGGTCGTCCGAGGAGCTCCGTGGACCGAGAAACCCGTCGCTCGCGCCGCGGTCCCCAGCGCGTCGTCGTGGGTTGCAAACTCAAGCCCGTAGAGCTCGTCTTGGATCAGCAATGCGCTGGCTAGATGGATGGCGTCCAGTGAGCCCAGGAGCGTTGGGAACGGGTCCGATGCTCGCTCGAGCACGATTGAATCCAGCGCAACCAAGCTGAACGCGTCAACCGCCTCCAACACTTCTGAGCGGTGCTTCGCGACGAGCTCGTCCTCAAGACCGAGTCGGATCCGAGCGCGATCGATGGTGCGCAGGCACTCCAGCCGTATCAGCTCGCTGGAGACGGCGTTCGTAATCTTGGGCCATATCCGCAGGCGATTGGGTTCACCGAGCACGACACGAAGCAATACCGAGGAATCGACGTAAACGTTCAGCGTTCCTGCCGCTCTTCCAAGAGGAGGTCGGTCGAGCTGATCGCCCAACCGGCACGAGTGCGGCGCCGCTCGCGGATGCTCGGAAAGGGGAGGCTCGGTGGAAGAACACGCGCTCGCCTTCCAGGCTGGAGGATAGGCACGATCCGAGCTATCGGCCGATCCCGATCCGTGACGACCACCTCGGCCCCCTTCTCGACCGCCCGCAGGTGCTCGGACAACCGATCCTTCAGCTCCGCGATCTTTACCCGCCTCATGGCCATATCTAGCCACAGATGGCCACGAACATCAAGGGTAGCTCCGGGTCCACCGCACCCTTCCCCGGTCACAAGACATTGACCAATGAAGCGCTAAGGTGCCTGAGCCACGGGGCCAATGAGACCGTTAGGACTTGTCCGGTGGGCTCTAGGTGAGTGGTGTTTTTCTCGCCTTCAGTGCTCGCGATCCGAACCCGGACTTGAGAGAATTGCACGACGATAATTCTTCTCCCCGGAGGACTTCTGTGACCCTTGGCCTGGCAGAGCGGCAGACTGATCTCTTGGACGACGCCAAGCGCTTCTGCGAAAGCGGTGCCAGCCGACTCGATCTATGCGCTCCTTCATCGCGAGCGCGACCAGCTCTTTCCCGACGAGATGTTCGAGGACCCCATCACGACCCGCGGCCGGCGATCGATCCCGCCGTCGATCGTGGCCGTGGTCATGGTGCTCCAGCGCCTCGAGGGCTGCTCGGATCGAGAGGCCGTCGATCGCTTCACGTTTGATCTCAGATGGAAATATGCGGCCGGGGTGCGCGAGGACCAGCGCGGTTTCGTCCACACCATGCTAGTCGACACGCGCGCTCGCCTGCGCGCCTCAGACGATCCCGACCGCATCTTCAACGTCACCACCGATCTTGCCCGCAAGGCCGGGCTCGTCGGGGTTCGACGGGGGCTCGACTCCGCGCCCCTCTACGACGCGGTCGCGACCCAGGACACCGTCACCCTGATCCGCAGCGCCATCAGGGGCCTGCTACGAGCGTGCGGCCAAGAGCTCGAGGACGAGCTCAGGGGAAAGCTCCAGCGCGACGCCCACTACGTTGGTCCGGGCAAGCCGGTGTGCGACTGGGACGACCCCGAGGCACGTGAAGGCCGCAAGCTCGATCCCGATGTGGCCGGGGCCGCGGAGCTGCTTGCTACCGTGGTCGGCCAAGACGTCGAGCACTGCATGGACGAGGTCTTTCGCATCGCCCGCAAAACCGCCAAAGACCGCATCATCTCGACGGTTGATCCCGAGGCTCGACACGGTCACAAGTCCTCGGCCAAGGGCTTCTGACGGCTACAAGGGCACATCGCGATCGATCCCGACGCAGAGGTCATCATCGCCGCGGCTGCAGGCCCGGCCAACAAGGGCGACGGTGAGCTTCTGCCCGAGCTGCTCGACGAGCCGTCTCCAAGAGACGAAAGCTCCGACGTGAAAGAAGACGCACAAGATGACCATGTCGCCGCTGATCCGGACGCGCCGATCGTCTACGGGGACTCCGCCTACGGTTCGGGCAAGTGCCTCGCCCACCTCGATGACATGGGTGCGGTCCCCATGACCAAGTGCAGGTGCGGGGCGCGCCCAAAGGTCACTTCCCCAAGGACCGCTTCAGCATCGACCTAGAAGCGAACACGGTGACGTGTCCCAACGACGTCACCGTCTCTCTTACACCACTGCGCTCGGCGGAGTGATTGGACTATCGAGGATCCTGGATCGCGCCATGAACGAGGCCGACTGGCAACGCTTCGTCCGGCTCGCATCCGACATCACTCGTGGTGGCGCTGCCGCCAGAAGGCTGTCTGCCAC
>JACDBF010000040.1 GCA_013695055.1 Actinomycetota bacterium | reverse complement strand
GCCCGCCATCGTCGTCCAGCATTCGAGGGTTCCCCGGACGTCGGGCGCGCCCCCGTACTTACTCCAGTCCAAGAAGAGATGGTCGGAGACCCACACCGAGTCGTATCCGCTCGCTTCCGCCAGGAGGGCCGCGCGCTGAACTCCCGTCCACGAGGCGGGGCGCCCCGCGAAGCTCGTGTCGTAATGAGGAAGCGCAAGTCCCAGACGCATTCCAGGAGTCTAGACAGCCCGTGGCTATCTCAGCCGTGCTCGCGCTCGGGCTCGTCCCGACTGCTTTTCAAACCGGCGGCGCGCCCGCGTTCGGCGAGACGCGCCGCCATCTTGCGCGAGGCCTCGTCGATCATCTCGTCGCCGAACATGACGGCCCCGCGCTCATCGTTTTCGATTGAAAGGTGATAGGCGTCGAGCACAGCTTCAGCGCGCTCGTAGATATCTCGAGGAGGAGTGAAGACTTCGTTGACGACTTCTATCTGCGTGGGATGAAGAGCCCATTTACCGTCGTAGCCGAGCGCGTTCGACCGCTTGGCCATCTCCTTGAAGCCATCCAGATCATCTATGGCGAGATAGGGACCGTCGACGGCCTGCAGCCCCGCGGCTCGCGCGGCAACCAGAATCGTCTCCAAGGCCCAATGCCAGTGGTCGCCGGGATAGCCTTCCAGCGGGGCGCCAACGCTCACCGTTGGGATGCCGAGGGATGCGCTCATGTCGGCGGGGCCGAAAACCAAAGCTTCGAGGCGCGGCGACGAATTCGCTATCTCGTTGATGTTCACGAGCCCCAACGCGGTTTCGATCTGGGCTTCTATGCCGATGGGACGGTCCAGCTTTCGATCGCTCTCGATCATGCGCAGCCAGTGGTCCACGAACATGACTTCATGAGCGTGCTCCACTTTGGGCAATACTACGCAGTCGAGGTGTTCGCCTGCCTGGCACACAACTTGCAACAGGTCGAATCCCGCCCACTGGGAAGCGACGGAATTGATCCGAACCGACGCCGTCTTGTGGTGCCAGCTGTTGTCTCTGAGTGCATGCACGACCGCGGCGCGAGCCGCGACCTTGGCTGAGGGCGCAACGGAGTCTTCCAAGTCGAGCATTACCTCGTCGGCGGGGAGGGACGCCGCCTTAGTCAGCATTCTGGGACTAGAGCCTGGGACCGACAGGCAAGAGCGGCGAGCGCGCATCGCGCTACTCGACGTATCCGAGACCGCGCAGGTGGTCTTCGATCTCGTTTTCCTCGGTCGAGGACAAACCGGCATCGCCGGACGCGGTCGCCGTCGCAGCCGCGGATTCGGGCTCAATCCGAAGAGCGACGGCCTCGCCGGCCAGAGCTCGAAGCACCTTCCCGTCGCGGGGGACCGCGCTCGGCACCCCCAGCGCGGCCATGCTGGTGGGGCCGAGGTCGATGAGGTCGGCCGTCCCGGAAAGGGGCCCGGGGGTAACTTCGGGTCCGGTAGCGATCACAACTCCTTCGATGCGGTGGTCGCCGGACAGCCAGTCCGCCTCTTCGACCATGCCCTTGGCGTGCGTGAGCGAATAGAAAGGAGCGGGCACCAAGAGCAAATCGGGCGCGATGTCGAGCCAGCGGCCGGACAGGATCTCTTCCTTCCGATAGATCTTCCGGATCGGCGCGTCTCCTGTATCGGGATCGCGGAACTCAGACAGCGCGCGAAAGACCTCGTCCCTCACCTTTTCGTAGTCGCTCTGAGCCACGACGCCTTGAGGCTCGCGGCCCTTCAGGTTGACCGATACGCCTTCGCCGGTAGAGACGACGCTCGTGTAGGCGCGCGTCTTCGCCCAATCGATGGGAGAAGCCGGGATCGAGACCTTTCCGTGCAACTTCAAGAGATCGTAGATGCGGCGCGCGATACGTCGGCCCGGCCCCCAGCGAATCAGATTGAACGCGAAGGAGCCTCGGCCGAACTCGAGAAATCCGAGGTGCCCGAGTATTCGGTCCATCGTGCACGTACGCGTGCAAGCTTGGTGCCCATGATCCGACATGAAGATAACCAGATCGTCGTCGGTGGTCCGTTTGAGCAGCTCCGCAAGGCCGTCGTCGAGTTGCTTGTAGACGGCGCGCGTCTGGCGGGCAACTGGAGTGTCCTTGAGTCGCTCGTAGGCTGGGTGCTCGGGATGGATGTACTCCAACAAGCAATGCTGGATTCGATCGGTCGACACATAGACCAGCACCCCGAAGTCCCAGTCCGTCGTGTCGAGCAAGTACTCGAAAGTCTTTTGCCGCTTGGCGGTTATCTCAGCCGCTTCGTTGAGAAAGGCCTCGGGCCGGTTTCGGAACGTGGTCCAACTCATCCCATTCACGGGGAAAGGGGCGTTGGCGTCCAGCTCCCGCTGAAGCTCGACGGGAAAGGTATAAGAACGGCTCGCGGGCAAGACTCCGCCCCCGATGACTTTCCCTTTCAAACTGGGGGCCGGGAATGTGAGCGGAATGTTGAGAGCCAGAGTCGTCTTCCCGGCGGCGGTGAAATCGTCGAAGATCGTGCGGGCCTTGATCGACTTATAGGTCACCGGCAGCCGCTTGGACACCCCGGGCTTGTGCTCGAGGATGTCGAACACCGCGTGGCCCGCCGGATTCAAGCCAGTCATGAAGGAAGGCCACGCGCACCACGAATGTGAGGGAACGGAGGACATGCAGTCTCCGTAGGCCCCTTTTTCCATGAGGCCGGCCAGGGCGGGAAGCTCTCCGGCATCGAGCAAGGGACGCAGGACTTTCCAATCCACGCCATCCCACCCAATTATCAGTACGCGCTGTGGCACGCCGGGAGGTTATCGCGTTTCAGCCTTCGCCTTCACGGCGCGCATGCGCGAGCCGATGAGCTCGCAAAGAAAGCTGCAAGCGCAACTTGTCCTCGGAGCTCTTGAGCGACCAGCCCGTGAGCCTCTCGATCTGCTTGAGCCGATAAGTGACGGTATGTGGGTGAGCGAAAAGGATCTCGCCTGCGAGCTTCACGCTTCCATCGGCTTCAAAGTAGGCCTCGATGGTTCGCACCAGCTCGCCCTTGCGCCGCTCGTCGTACTGCAGAAGCGGGCCGAGGGACTCGTCTACGAAGCGCTCTACCAGTGCAGGCTCCATCCGCAGGAAGTGATAAAGAAGCAGGTCATCGAACCGATAAACCGGCCCCTCGATGCCGAGCCCGATGCCGATCTCGAGAGCTTCGCGCGCTTCGAGGTACGCCCGGCGGATGCCCTCGAGACCGGGGGCCGGTCCACCCATGCCAAAGCGCCAGCGCCCGCCCAGCTCGGCGGCGAGCTTCTCGGGCATGGTGAGGGGGTCGGCGGGATCGGCCGGAATGAGCGCGATCGTTTGGTCAGCCTTGTGCAAGACGATCGGACCCGCGGACGTTCCGGATAGCAGCTTGGAAGCGGCGACCGCGATGGTGGCCTCCTTGCGAGCGTCGTCCTCCGGCCCGATTCCAACCAGCGCGACGTAACCGAGCGAGAGGTCGTAGCCAAAGGTGTGAGCCCGCCGGAAGATATCTTCGGGAGATGCGTCGGTGCCGTAGAGCAAGTCGGCAAGGAACTCGCGCCGAGCTCCCTCTTGTTCCCTGACGATGGCTCTCTGGGCACGCGCGTAAGCGTCTGCCACGCCCGTGGAAATTTGATCCGTGTAACGCAGAATCGATTCCGCGAGGGCGATCGTCGCCTCGAGCCCACCTTCGGGAGCCGCCCGGCATTCTTCCGACAGCACTCCCCAAACAGCGCGCGATACCGTCCGATAGGCGTGCAGCACGTCTTGAAGTGGAATACCCGCCTCCGCCCGTCGCGCTCCAACCCGCTCGATTGACTCAAGCTCGTCCTCTGCGATCTCGCGCCCTTGGCTCAGGACATCGGCCAAGATCCCGACGTTGCTCCTGACGGCGTCTCGCACGTCGTTCATGTACGGCTCCCCGAGGCGCGCATACGACGGAATGGCTCCCCAGATGGCGGCCGTTCCTCGATCTACGACCTCGTCGAGTCGGGCTAGAAACCCCTGAACGATGAGCTTGAGGCCGCTCTCCTCAGCCATCGAGCGGCTGTGAAATCGTCTCGAGCGCTCTGCCGAGCGCCTTGCGCGCGCTGTCCGCAGCGTCCAGCGTAACGGCATCAGCGGGATCGACATCTTGGGAGGGATCGAGTGCCGCCACGATCGCGACGCCGCTCGTCTCCTGCACGACGACATTGCAAGGAAGATGGACCGCGACTTGTAGCTCAGAGCCCACGGGCCTCTCGCTCGCCGGCGCCGCCCACGCCCCAATGATCAGGTACTGACGCTCGTTGCCGCCGTCCGCTCCCAGCTTTCC
>JACDBF010000002.1 GCA_013695055.1 Actinomycetota bacterium | reverse complement strand
AAAGCCGATGCGGGCGACGCTTTGATAGACGGAGGCAATTCGAGATATACGGATACGAAGAGATGGGCCGCCGCCCTTGCAGAGCGCGATATTCACCTTGTCGACGCGGGAACCTCCGGAGGCGTCTGGGGATTGAAAGAGGGCTTCAGTCTGATGATCGGAGCCGATGACGACACATTCGCAAGACTGGAACCTATTTTTGCGACGCTTGCCCCGGACAATGGCTACGCGCATGTGGGTGCCCCTGGAGCAGGCCACTTCACCAAGATGGTGCACAACGGCATCGAATACGCCTTGATGCAAGCCTATGGGGAGGGCTTCGAGCTGCTGCGGTCCAGCGAGTTCGATCTCGACCTGCATCAAGTGGCCAACGTATGGCAGCACGGGAGCGTGATCCGCTCATGGTTGCTCGATCTTGCGGCCAGTGCCTTATCCAAGGACCCGAATCTCGATGAGGTCGCCGGCTACGTCGAGGACTCCGGAGAGGGACGCTGGACCATAGAAACGGCCATCGACAATTCCGTTCCGGTGCCGGTCATTGCTGCTTCATTGTTCACCCGATTTTCGTCTCGCCAAGATAATTCATTTGCTGCGCAGCTCATCGCCGCGTTGCGAAAAGAGTTCGGAGGCCACGCCACCAAAGCCGAACGGGGTTAGTGCCCAAATCAAAGTCGCATAGCGATGGCGACCGCTATCCCCGCGTCATGGGAGATCGATACCTCGATTTCTTGTTGCGCGCCCTCCCAGGATATGCGCGCATGCGGCACTCCAGATGAGGCTCGCTCGATTTCGATCCGCCTCGCCCACGCGACCAGGGGACCCAGGCGGCACGCTTTGATAACCGCCTCTTTGGCAGCGAGAGTTCCCGCAAAGCTCACCGCGCGATCGCGGTGGCTCCGGCAGTAAAGGCGCTCCTGTTCGGTGAAGAGTCTCGCTTCCAGACCGGGCGAGCGTTCGAGGGCGACCCGCAGACGCTCGACGCCGACAACGTCAACGCCGAGCACAGTTGCCGCGTACGCCGCTAAGCGGGCTTGAACGCGAGACAGGCGTTCTGCCCGCCAAACCCGAATGAGTTGGACAACACGAGACGGACGTTTGCCGCGCGCGGGCCCTCGGCCACGTAGTCGAGGTCACAGTCGGGGTCTTGAGACTCGAGGTTAATGGTCGGGGGTATCGTCCCGCGCTCGATAGCAAGCACGGAGACCGCTGCTTCGACGGCGCCGGCCGCTCCAAGCAAATGGCCGGTGTTCGACTTCGTAGACGACACCGGTATTCGCTTAGCCTCCGGCCCGAAGGCATTCTTGATTGCGACGGTCTCGACCCGATCGTTGTACGGAGTGCTCGTGCCGTGGGCGTTGATGTAATCGACGTCCTCGGGAGTCACCCCGGCATTAGCAAGCGCCGCACGCATCGCCAGCGTTGCGCCTGCACCGTCGGGGTCGGGCTGAGTCACGTGATAGGCGTCGGCAGACGCGCCGTAACCGGCAACCACTCCTCGAATCGGGGCTCCTCGCTTCTCGGCCACCTCACGCCGTTCCAGCACGAGCACGCCGGCCCCTTCTCCAAAGACGAACCCATCCCTGTCGGCGTCAAAGGGCCTGCTGGCGCGCGTCGGGTCGTCGTTGCGGCGTGACAGAGCGCCCATGCGGGCGAAGGCGGACACCGACAAGGGAGTCAGCGCGGCCTCGCTTCCGCCTGCAATCATGATGTCGGCAAGTCCCCCTTTGAGATAACGAAACGCCTCGCCGATGGCATGCGCGCCGGTCGCGCAAGCAGATGTCGGTGCAAAATTTGGACCGTTCAGCCCGAACTTCATCGCAACCGCGCCGGCTGCCGCGTTGGCCATGAGGCGCGGCACCATGAAAGGGCTCACGCGCCGAGCGCCGCCGGCAAGAAAGGCGTCGTGCTCCTTCTCGATCGTCGACAGGCCCCCGATTCCAGAGCCGATGATCACGCCCACGCGCTCGGAGGAGACTCCTGCAGTCGCAAGGGAGGCTTCGTCCCAAGCAAGACTCGCCGCGCCTACCGCTAGATGCGTAAAACGGTCCGTACGCCCCACTTCGCGCGGAGTGATGTAATCGGTGGCATCGAAGTCCCGCACTTCTGCGGCGATCTTCACGGGCAGATGGGTAGCATCGAAGGCCTGGATCGGACCGGCCCCGGACCGGCCCGCGAGGATGCCCTCCCAAAAGCTCTCGGTCCCGGAACCTATCGGTGAGATGATCCCGATACCGGTTACGACAACTTCGGTCATGCGCCTACCGACATCTTCTTTTCGATCAGGGTGACTGTGTCACCAACCGTTCCGATCTCCTCCAACTCTTCATCGGGAATTTCGATGCCGAAGCGCTCCTCGAGGCCCAGGGTCAACTCGGTCACGTCAAGTGAATCAAGGCCCAGGTCCTTGGCGAGGTGCGAGTCGTAATCGACCTTGTCGGTCTCGATCCCCCGCTCGGAGAGTTGCTCCTTGATGATGGCCAGTATGTCTTCCCTCTTTTTTGGCATGACCTCTGCTCCTTTCATAGACAACTCGAACTGTCCCCGCTTTGAAAGCCCTCAGGCAGTCATGCCCCCGTCGGCCACGAACACACTACCCGTCACATAGGAGGCCGCTTCGGAGCACAAGAAGGCAACTAGTTCCGCTATGTCCTCCGGTGTCCCGGCCTTTCCTTGAGGTATGACCGACACGAGCTGGCCGAGCTGCTTCTCGGACAGGCTTGTGGTCAGATCGGTCGTTACGAGCCCTGGAGCAACAGCATTGACCGTAATGCCCTTGCCCGCGACCTCTTTGGCGAGCGTCTGGGTCAGTCCCACGACCCCGGCTTTGGCCGCCGAGTAGTTCACCTGGCCGGGACTCCCTCTCAGGCCCGCGGTCGAAGCAACATTGACGATCTTTCCCCGACGCGCCCGCACCATGGGACGCAGAGCTCGCCGGCAGCAGGCAAAGGTCCCATACAGGTTGGTACGAATGACCTTGTCCCACGCCTCATCCGAGAGCGACAGAGCCAGCCCATCGGCCCTCGTGCCCGCGTTGTTGACGAGCACGGTCACGTTGCCGAGAACGTCTTCCACCTCGGAGAAGCAGCGGTCCACCTGCGCGCCATCGCCCACATCCGCCTGGACGCAAACGCCGGTACCTCCCGCCTCTTCCACGAGAGCCAGGGTGCGCTTGGCGTCATCTGCCGCCGCAAGGTAGTTGATGCCGAGCGAATGGCCGGCGCTCGCAAGACGCACCGCGATCGCCCGCCCAATACCGCGCGAGGCACCGGTCACGAGCGCCACGGAGTCAGACACGCGCGCCACCAGCCGTCACGAGACCCCGGCCGCGCTCCGTCGGCGCTCCCCATCGCACGATGCCGGCCCCCCACACGAATCCTGCCCCGAAAGCAGTGACTACGACGAAGTCATCCTGCTTGAGCTTGCCGCTATCGAATGCTTCGGCCAAAGCTAGCGGGATCGAGGCCGCAGAAGTGTTTCCCAGCCGGCTGATGTTGATCATCGCCTGCTCGGCCCGGAGCCCGAGACGGGCCGCTACCGCCTCGATGATTCGGGCGTTCGCCTGATGTGCGACGAGAAGGTCGATGTCGGCGACCCTCATTCCGGCGAACGAAAGTATGTCCCGAACGGAGGCCGTCATGCCTGCGACGGCGTGCCGGTAGACCTCCCGCCCCTTCATCCGCATATACGGCTCGCCCGTGGGCACTCGCAATAAGTCCGCTTTGGAACCGTCCGAGTAGATTTTGAACGGGCCCAGCCGTGTATCGCCGGTGGTTTTCTCAACCAGCACCGCGCCGGCTCCATCCCCGAAAAGAATGCAGCTGCCCTTGTCGGTGTAGTCGAGCACGCGCGACAAAAGGTCGGCCCCGCAGACGAGCACGCTCTCGGACATGCCCGAGTCCACCAGCGCGGATGCTTGCGCGAGAGCAACCAGAAAGCCTGCGCATGCGGCATTCAGATCGAATGCGCCTGCACTTCCGGCACCGAGCTCGTTCTGGACGAGCGACGCGGTCGCGGGCAGTTGGTGATTGGGGGTCGAGGTGGCCACGATCACCATGTCGAGGTCGTCGGGAACCCGGCCGGCTCGTTCGAGAGCGGCTCGGCCCGCGCGAACGGCGAGGGATGCGGCGGAGTCGGACTCACTTGCAATACGTCTCGAGTGGATACCGGTACGTTCGAGGATCCAGTCTTCAGAGATGCCGAGCTTGGCGGCAAGCTCGGCATTGTCCAGGACGCGATCGGGCAACGCCGTGCCCCAGCCGGTGATGCCGGCGCTCATCGAGTCGATTCGCCGAGGCGCTCAGTGAGCATTCTCACCTACGCGCCCCAGATCCAGAACAGCGCTTCTCCCTCTTTCACCGGTTGATTATCCAACGCCAGCATGCCCATGACCCACCCTCGGAAGGGAGAGCGAACGGG
>JACDBF010000446.1 GCA_013695055.1 Actinomycetota bacterium | reverse complement strand
GTGGCAGGCACTCTCGCTCCGGCAAGGCCCCCATGATCTCCGAGTTGGCATGCATCTCGATGAATTTGAGGACCCCCCGACGGTAGTCGTCCGGCATGAAGTCGCTCGCTTCGACCTTGCCTCCTTCGTCGATGTGCGCGTTGAAGCCGGCGAGCTTGTCTTCGTAAGTCATGGTCCCTCCTCGAATCCTCTAATCAGCATGTCTGCGTATCCCCGGCCGATCTCCTGGGGCGACAACTCTTTGTCCGGCCTGTACCAGGCGTAGACCCAATTCCCGGCGGAAAGAACCAGCCGTGCGGCGAGCGCAACGTCGAGATCGGCCCGAAAGCGCCCGCTCCTTTGACCCTCGGCCAAGAGGTCCCGGACGGTGGACTCATAGAGATCTCTCTTGTCCTGAATCTTGGTTCGCAAGGCCGGTGAGAGATACCGCCACTCGTTCATGAAGACGGTTCCCGCGTCGAGGTGCTCGATGGCTGTCTCCACATGAGCACCGAGAAAGGCCCGCAGGCGCTCGGGAGGCGTGCCGGCTTCGGCCGCGACCGCCAGTCCCCTCTCGAGGAAGCGGTCGGCGCCCTGGTTAGCGACATCGAAGAGCAGGTCCTCTTTGCTGCCGATGTGAGCGTAGAGCGAGCCCCGAAGAAGACCCAGGGCCTCGGCGAGGTCCTGCATCGAAGCTCCGTGATAGCCGCGCTCCGAAAAAAGCCGGGCGGCCTGGGCGACGAGCTCGTCACGTCTGCTCGAGTGCTCCGAAATAGCCAAAAGGCCTCCGAATCGGGGGGTCAAGAACCGTCAGACCGCCGACGAACAAGCCGCCAAACAAACGGTCGTTTGGTGAGCATAGCCGATAGCATCGGCTCCGTGAAACCGGATCGGAAAGCCCCCGCCTCAGAGCGGCTGGCCACGATTCTTCGGCGCCTGAGTAAGGCCTACCCGGATGCCCGTATGGCCCTCGAGTTCTCTTCACCCTTGCAATGCATCGTGGCCACGATTCTGTCGGCTCAGGCCACCGACGCCGGCGTAAACGTGGTGACCAAGTCGTTGTTTCGCAAGTATCAGAGGCACGAGGACTATCTCAGCGTTCCGGAGGAAGAGCTGCAACGGGACATCCACGCCACCGGGTTTTTCCGCCAGAAGACGCGCTCGCTGCGGGGTATGGCGGCAAAGCTGGTCGAGAGCTTCGACGGAGAGGTCCCGCCGACCATGGCCGAGCTCACGAGTCTGCCCGGCGTGGCCCGCAAGACCGCCAACAT
This sequence comes from Actinomycetota bacterium, assembly GCA_013695055.1. GTDB lineage: Bacteria > Actinomycetota > CADDZG01 > CADDZG01 > WHSQ01 > JACDBF01. Next base: position 1,708 of record JACDBF010000446.1, on the reverse strand, counting down.
CGTGCAAGGCAACTGCTTTCCGGAGGCTGCAAAGAAGGATCCCGAGGCCGGGATGGCCGTGGACACCCATGTCGGGCGCGTAGCGGTTCGTCTAGGGCTGACTCGTCACGCCTCGAAGGAAGCCGAGAAGGTCGAAAGCGATCTGCTTCGGCTCATTGCAAAGAAAGATCGCTTCCGCGCTACCTATGTGCTGATCGAGCACGGCCGCCGGACCTGTGTGGCCAAGGGACCCAATTGCGCCGACTGCTCCGTAGAGCCATTGTGCCCCTCGAGCCAGGAAGCGGGTCTCGGCGATCGGTATCGCTCGACTGCGCCCGCTGCACGCCGCAAGTAAGCGGAGATGTGAGCCTTTCGTGGAAGAGGGCTCTGGGCTCGTGGTCTAGACGCCATCTGCCGATACCATCGGAACCCATGAAGAGAGTCCTCCTGGCCGCGCCGCGCGGCTACTGCGCGGGAGTGGATCGCGCCGTGCAGATCGTCGAGCGAGCCCTCGACACCCTGGGATCGCCGGTTTATGTGCGGAAAGAGATCGTGCACAACCGCCATGTCGTCTCAGAGCTCCAGAAGCGCGGGGCGGTGTTCGTCGATTCCGAGAGCGAGATCCCCGAGGGGGGCGTGTGCATCTTCTCGGCCCACGGCGTCTCCCCCGAAGTGCGGCGCAACGCCGACGCTAGAAACCTCCAGGTCATCGACGCCACTTGCCCCCTGGTCACCAAGGTGCATCTCGAGGCAAAGAAGTTCGCCCGCGCCGGCCGCAAGATCGTGCTGGTCGGTCACGTCGGTCACGAGGAGATAGAGGGCACGGCGGGCGAGGCCCCCGATAAGACGATGGTCGTCGAAGACGTCGATCAGATCGACGAGCTGAACCTCGATCCTAACGAGCGGCTCTCCTATCTGACTCAGACGACACTGTCGGTCGATGACACCAGCGGCGTGGTCGAGGCGCTGCGGGAACGTTTCTCCGATCTGAAGGGACCTCATTCCGACGACATCTGCTACGCCACGCAGAACCGGCAGGTAGCGGTCAAGGCGATAGCTCCCGAATCAGATGTCGTGCTGGTCGTGGGGGCAATCAATTCCAGCAATTCGAACCGGATGGTCGAGGTCGCGCAGAAGGCGGGGACGCGCGCCCATCTCGTGCCGGACGCGTCAGATCTCGATCCGAGCTGGCTCGAGGGGGCCGAGACGGTGGGCGTAAGCTCCGGCGCAAGCGCTCCCGAGGTCCTGGTGGAAAGCCTTCTGGAGAGATTGGCGGATCTCGGCTATCGACAAGTCGAAACCAAGGAGGTGACCTCCGAAGACGTCACCTTCTCACTGCCCCCGTGGCTGAGAGCGGAGGTAGGGGGATCCGCGGGGCCGTGACGGGCTCTTAACCGATCGACTGCTCGATCTCGCCGGCGACGTCGAAATCGCGCGCCGTGAGGCCCCCCTCGGAATGAGACGACAGCGCCAGCCGCACCCGGTTCCACCGAATGTCGATGTCCGGATGATGATCGTAGCGATCGGCAAGCTTCGCGACGTCGTTTACGAACCGCATCGCGGCGCCGAAGTCCTCGAACTCGAAGACCTTCTGGATGTCGTTGCCCTCTCGCTCCCAATCGCCCAGCTCGTCGAGCCTTTGCTGCATCTCTTCTTCGTCCAGTAGCTCGGCCATGCATCTCCCCACTCAAACGCTTTCGGTATGCGGCGGAAGATACCGCAGTCGGCC
>JACDBF010000442.1 GCA_013695055.1 Actinomycetota bacterium | reverse complement strand
GTGGTGACGAAGGACATGCTAAGAGAGGGTTACCCGGCCCGCACGGTTCGGCCCACCGGCCGGCGTACTCACGAGGAGTGTTCCTCGGGATCCACCGGGCGTCCCTTCTGCGTGCAGGAGGATGCGTATACCGCCGGATGGTACCGGGCCTCCTTCATGCTGGCGCTCCAGTGGTCGGGATGGGGCATCGGTGATCCCCAACTGCAAATGGGCATGACTCTTCAACGCTCGAGAGGCAGAAAGGCGAAGGATCTGCTTCTGCGTTGCCACTATGTCTCCGCTTACGACCTGAGGGACGCGGCGCTCGACGCGCATCTCGAGAGGATCGATCGAAGTGAGCTTCGTCACGTTTGGGGCTACCCGGGCGCCGTGTACTTCCTGGCGAGGCGGGCCGCCGAGACCGGATGGTGTCGAGAGCTGGATGCGGTCGTGACCTGGGGCGACACGCTTTTCCCTCATTTCCGGAAGACGATCGAGGCGGCGTTCCGCACCCGCGTGTTCGATACCTACGGATGTGCGGAGGGGATGCAGATCTCGGCACAGTGCGGGCACTCGGGCCTGTATCACGTACACGATCTCGATGTCGTCGTCGAGTATCTCGATGATGATGGTGAGGCCGTCGTCTCATCTAACCCAGGCAATCTCATTGTGACGCGATTGCATCCCGGGCCGATGCCTCTGATCCGTTATCGGGTCGGCGACGTCGGAGTTGCCGGCGAGCCTGGCTGCGGATGTGGGCGCGGCTTCTCCACGATGGACTCCATAAGGGGACGTGAGACGGACGTCGTGGTCACCCCCTCGGGCAACCGGCTGATCGTGCACTTCTTCACCGGCGTACTGGAGCACTTTCCCGAAATCGACACCTTCCAGGTGACCCAGGAGCGGCCGGATGCGATTCTGTTGAGAATCGTTCCGGGCAGAGGATTCGATGACAGGATCAGAGAAAGGGCGGCGGTCGAGCTCACGGAGAAGGGCGCGGATCTTCGTATCGAGGTAGAGACGGTGGACGAGATCCCGCCGACGCCGGCCGGAAAGCGACGCTTCATCGTCAACAGGCTCCCCTCGTCTCGCAGCTAGCTAAGGTACTTGCCGCTGCCCTGCTCGATCTCGTCTAGCCGCTCTGGATAGGGCCACCCGCTCGGCTGAAGAAGCAGATGACACCGGCCTCGGTGGGCGATCTGCGCTGGATCCGACAGCTCGACATGATCCTTCAGGTAATAGGCCGTGTAGCTATGGGCCCTGGTCCAGTCGAGCACCAACTCGGCGTTCTTGTGCATCGGCAGCTCATGGGGAGAGTGCATCTCGACCAAGAACCGAGCGGTCTGCCGTTCGGCAAGCTGTGATGCACCCCGCAACACCTCGGTCTCCGCTCCCTCCACGTCGACCTTTACGAGGTCGGGAGCCCACCCGGTGCCCTCGATGATGGAATCAAGGGAAAGCGTTGGAACCGTTGCATGCTGCCCAGTGTGTGCTGCCGTGCGAGCGTGCGACGAGTAACGACTACCCGCTGCACCTCCTTCGGCCGTCGTCCAGAACTCGATCTCACCTGGCGCGTCAGAGACGAATCCCCACAAAAACCGCAATCGATCGGCGCGGCCGTTCAACACCAGGTTGTCGGCGGCAACCGCCAGAGCCGCCCGACTCGCATCGATGGATAACAACCTCCGCTCGGGAGCATCTACGACCGACATCAGTCCGAACCGACCGCGGTTGCAGCCGATATCGATGAACTCAACCGCCTGTCTCAGCAGGAAGAGAGTCCAAGCATCGTCGTAGTCGGGCTGTGAGCGGATGGTCCCGGCTCTGACTCGCACGGTCTCGCCAAGTAGCTGCACATCTTCGTATGGTGAGAAACGGCCCATCAAGCTCCGCAGTCTGCGCATGTTACCGACCCCTCTCCTTTCCGCACGCCGACGCACGTGCCAGCACGTTTCCCCAGCGATGGCGAAGGGCTGTCCAGGAACAGCTCTCTGCGAGCCGGCGAGCATTGCCGGAGAGGCGAGCACTGAGATCTGGATCGTCGAGGAGCCGGCGAACGGCATCGGCCATCGCCGAGGCATCCTCGCTGCCCACCAGGAGCGCAGTCTCTTCGTGGATGAACAGGTCGGAGATGCCTCCCACATCGGTCGAGACGATCGGAAGACCGAAGGCGGCGGCCTCCAGAAGGCTCACCGGCATATTGTCGATCCGGTTCGTGTTCAGAAAGATGTCGTGCCCGGCGAACTCCCGCTGCTTGCCTTCGAGGTCGAGGAAGCCGGGAAAGCGGATGCTCGCGTCCAGCCGTCGAGCGCTCGCTGCATCCCGTACGTGTTGCAGCCGTCCCTTTTCTTGGCCGGCCATCGTGAGGATTGCGTCGGGAATGAAGGGCTTCAGAGCCGCAAGCACATCCACAGCCATGCCTGGATTGTAGATCTCGTGGAAGGTGCGCATCCATAGCAGGCGAGGGTGTGGTCGTTCGCGACTACGGAAGGAGTATTTCTCGATCTCGAGAATGTTCGGCATCACCTCGGCAATCAGACCGAGAGGACGCGTTGCCCTGGCAAGGTATTCGCTGGGCGCCACAACTATGCATCCCCGCCGGAGAACCCTCCGCATCCAGTCGGGATGTCTCCGCTGGAACTCGGGTAGGGCGCCACCGCGGAGCACGAGGACCTGAGGTTTTCCCAATGCTCGCAAGAGCAGCGTGGTCGCATCGGCGACGACGAATGCCTTGTCGCTGAAGACCGACACGATCGCGACATCGATGGATCGGGACCAGCGAGCCAGGCAGGCAAGCGTGTCGAGTAGTCGAGGAAGGCGGCTCGGGATGGTGGAAGTGATGCGGACCGAATACCCCTCGGAGCGAAGAAGCTCGGCGAGGATCTCACCCTGGGTCGTGACCCATCCGGGGTTCCGCCCCAGCATCGGACCGGCTACGCACAACCCCAGCGGCCGGCTCCCTAACGAGAGTGGATGGCGCTCGATGCCGGGCTCCGATCGGCGGGCGGGTCCTCTTGCCATCGAATCGCCGCCAAACCGAGTACCAGCGGTATCGTCGCTATCCGCGTTGCGGAGTGCACCATGGCGGTAAGTGACCACGCCGCCATGCCCGCGACCCATGCCTTGTCCACGACCGTCTTTGCTCGCCGATAGGTTGCCAAGAGGATGACGAGCAGCAGGATCAAGGCAAGAAGCCCGCCTACGCCATGCTCGGCGAGCATGCGCGTGAACTCGGTATGAGTCGAGACTACGAATTCCGAGAGATCGGCACGTTCGAACTTCGACATGCCCGGTCCAACACCAAAGAGCGGATGCTCGAACCAGATGTCGATCTCCTCCCGCATGATAGCGAGCCTGTTGGCTGCCTCGAAGTCCTCGTAGCGGGCCGGCAGCTGTCCTTGCGTTCCGGCGCTGAGTTTCGGCACTAGGTAGGAGGCAGAGATCATGCCCAAAAGCACTACGGCCGTTAGAAGTACCCAACGACCTCGGCGAACGGCCAAGTAGTGCAGCGCCACCAAGGTGAATGCCACCACCAGGTTGTAGATGCCTCCACGCGAGAAAGTGAGGAGAGACTGCGTCGTGAACCAAATCATCAACGCAAATGCTGCGAGCCGGAGGTGCAGCCGTCGTTCACGCAGCACTAGGAAGAGGCATAAGAGCGCGCCGAGCCCTAGTGCGTCCGACACCTGATTGGGGCCGAAGCCACCGGCCGTCGCGAAATTGGACTCTTGAGTGAACTCAATGCCTCCAGACGAAAGGATGCCGCTGAGAGCGGCCGTCGCTACTCCGACCGTGGGGCCGATCGCTCCCCACAACAGCATCTGCGCATCGCTCCTACTGAGCCCGAGGCTCGAGAAGAAGATGAGGGACACTGCCAGCGCCAACGGACCGGAAAGATTGAAGCTGATCTCCTCTCGGGCTGCAGAGAATCCGAGGCTCCCCACCGTCAGCAGCACGGACGGGACGAGGAGCAGAAAGTAGAGCATCGGCAACCGGATGCTTTTCACGCGGCGGGACGCCCTCAGTAGCGAGAGTCCCAGCACGGCTACCAGTGCGTACTTGCCCGTCTCCCAGAAGACTTGGGCACCGTTCATACGCCAGAGCGTCTCTGCGGCCGTTATGTAGAGGGCCACCGCGGCCACGAGGCTCATTCTCCGTGCGAACAGAGCCCACCACAGCCCGAGAGCGATGGTCGTGATGACATACATGGTGGCCACCGCGGCCGACAGCTGCGCCGCCAGCGCCAGCGGCACGTGAGCAGCCACGAAGGCCATCAGTGGGAGGGTCCGGACGCCTGTTCGCCCCTGAACCCTGTGCCATGCGGGCGCAGCCGTATGGGCGTAACTACTCACGCCCGCACTCTATCCGAGCGGGACTGGAACATGCGTCTCGCATACTCCCCACGGACGTCAAACGGGGTACGGCCAGGCGATCGGGAAGCTACCGAAGTCGACGCAACTTCGTTCTACAGTTCGTCGCGCGCATCGGAGTTCAGGGGGGATCTTCACGTGACGGCACCCGATTCTCTGAAAGACCTGGCCTGACTTTGGAGAGCTTCTATCGCCTGTTGCAGAGAATCTGGTCGAGAAGCAAGACTTCATCCCTATACGGGGAAACGGCTCTCCGCTACTCTCTCCGCCATGCCACGGTCTTGGCTGCTGTGTTCCTTGTAACCGAAGCATTGGGCCTGCGCAAGTAACCGCGCAGCGATGTTCTCGCTGGTGTGCACTGGCGCGGTGGCGACTCGTCCGTTTGGCGGAAGGTTTCCAAGTTCTCTCGACGTCCATCCGTCCTTAGGTACGCGATTCGTCATAGTCTGACTCATCGGAAGAACCTTCTGGGGGGCGGGACGATGACATCTTACGAGATGACAAGGCTGGCGTCTATTTCGGTCGCCGGCGTCCTATCGTGGATCGTGAGGAACGAGCTGAAGAGACTCCTTCCGCGAAGTCCTTCCGGAGCTAGGATCCTCGACGTGGCAGCGCGTTCCTCCCCCTAAACGATCGGACTCGACTGCAGGGTGACGATGCTCTATATCCCGCAGGAATCGAAAGTGCAAGAGGGGTTGAGATTGGGTTGTTACACCCAACAACTCCTGGAAACGATCAGCCGGAGGCGGTCCAATGTCGAGGATGTGGTGTTACAAGATATGGTGCAGTGCTCATTGCCGTCGGAATCGTTCGACGGAGTCGTCAGCGTCGAGACCATCGAGCACGTGGATGACCCTGAAGGGTTTGTCGCCCAGATTGCCCGGGTCCTCAAACGACTCGGATGGTTCTACCTGATTACGCCGAACGGTGCCTACATACCGAACGCGAACCCGGATCACCGGATGCACTACAAGCCGGTCGACCTCAAGGACTGGTAGGGGGTCAGTTTGAATCAAATAGGCTGGCAGGGACATAGCTGGATGTAGCCTCCTGCCGACACGCAGCAAGGTTTCGTACTAGGTGCTTCGTCTCAAGCTTGTGAGTCGATAGCACTTGCCGTACCGAAGGGATGTGGAAATCTTGCGTGAAGATGATTCCATCGACAGAAAGCGCAGGCAGGACACCCCTTAGCACGTCCGCAGTCGCCGGCGCGAGATCGCAGTCGATGAAAACCAGCCTAGCGGGATTAGCGATGCTTCCGGGCTGGAGCGTTTCAGCGAACCAACCCTTACGGATCTCGAAGTTATTGGCTCCGTACCGTGCGAGGTTCGTCCTCACCTCGTCTTCGGTGGCCGCATAGAGGCCCGAGAAATTGAATTCACCTTCGGCGGGGGCATGTGTTGCAACGCCCTCGAATGAGTCACAGACGATGAGCCGATAATTCATTTGCTCGCAGACCAAGCTGAGCTTGGTAGTGCTACCGCCTTTCCAGCATCCGGCTTCGATGACGACTTCGTCTTGTGATGATCGCTGTGTGAGTTCCCGGAGGACATATGAGATCTCGACGGGCTTGTGTCCATGCAGGATGTTCCAGTCGATGCGAAGGAAACGGCCCAACAGCAAGGCGCGACCTCGAAGCGGCAACTTGGCGGTGAGCCACGGCCAGTAGCCCCATATGTCCCAAAGAAGGAGTTTCACTCGTTGGCGAGTCAGCTCGTCTTTGATGTGCTCACGGAGGAGACGGATATATAGATGGCGTGCAAGCTGGGTGGCTCTCATTATTGCGCAATCTTCTCACTTTATAGAGAGACGAGGACGAGGGGCTTGGGGAGTTGGTGGGCCAACGAGTGGACCCCGGGGCGGCTCTCGTACCCCCTGTTGCCTAGCGTTCGACGTACGAGTAAACCAGAACCGGGCAGATCAAGGGTGCCTAGCATGGGTACACGATGCGAGAGTAGGTTGGTGGAGATCCGATTCAGCGAGGCTATGGAGATGAAGGGCGCACTAAGCAAATCTCGCCCTCCCAGGTGAAAGCGGCGGTCGCTTGCGGGGCGCATGATTGGGCAACGTGGAAAGAGCACCCCCGTTATGGGAGAAACACGACCTCCGGTCAATCGACGGCCTCCATTTGAGCCTCGCCAGCAGGGTCCAAATTAAAGGATCTTGCCGCGCAGCCGAGGCGAACGGCCAATCTGTTCGGCCACAGCTTGGAAGATCTGAGACCGATCGAAAACCACCAGATGGCGCCGACGCCCTCCACGTCTACCGCCCCTTGCTTGAGCAAGAAGGGCGTTGGCTCGTCCCTGGCCGCCATTACAACCGAAAATCGCCAACGGTGGGTGCCGAAGGCGAGGCAGTCAAGGAGCTCAGCGCTTCGGCCGATCGGACAGTGCCCCTCATCTCCCGGTGCGAATTTTGCCTCTGGCGCCTAGAAGGCTCCGAACCTCGTCGAGATAATGGTTGTAAGTGAAGACACGGGCCGCGCTTACAGCAGCGCGGCTCTCTCGATGCCACCGCTCGCGATCGGACAAGTAGTCTGTTATTGCTTTGAAGTAGGCGGCCGCGTTCCCTCGCGAGAGAGCCATCCCAGTACCGGCTTTTTTCAGGGCCTCCGGGATGGTCGAAATGTCGCTCGCCAAGGGCACTACGCCGTACGCCATCCCTTCTCCAATGGTCTTGGGCCATCCTTCCGTAGAAGAAGGAGCCAGCAGGAGATGCGCCGAACCGTAAAAGGAAATGAGTTTGGGCCGCGCCTTCCATCCATGCCAATGGACGATCTCTGTGAGCCCGTGGGCAGCTGACCACCCTTCGTACCGGGCTCGAGCGGGACCATCTCCGAGGATGTCGAGCGAGAACCGGACGCCCCGTTTCTCGAGCTCTGCCGCGACCTCGACCACAACCCCGATCCCCTTGGCTTCTTCCACTCGTCCGACGAACAGAAGCCGGATGGGTTCGGTTAGGACTTTGGACTCGGCGGCGCTGCGGGCTTCAGCCAGCTCGGACTCCGTCAAGCACGGGTTCATGAATGTCCGTATGTGCGGCGGCTGATTCGGCCACTGCCCGTTCACGGTGACGAGGCCCCGGACGAGATTCCTAGTCAGCCACCAGCGTTGGAATCGGTAGCTGAGCGGCTCGCTTCCCGCCGGACTCCAGTTGCCCGCGTACTTGATCCATCGACGGGTCGGTTGTCGTTTGATCATCAAGAGCAGCAGCGCCAGGAGACTGATATTCGCCGGGCATCGCACGTGGACGATGTCGGCTCCCTTGACCTCGCGGCGAATCGCCGAGAGGTAAGACGGTGCCCTGCGAAGGATGCCCAGCTTGTCTCGAAGGTGCTCACCCCCGGATGGACCTACCGCATGGAATCTGACTCGATCGGAGGTGTAAGGAAGCGCGCTTGCGGGTGGGGCCCCATCGTATAGTGGAGCTATATGAACGATGGTGTGGAACAGGTGGGCGAGGTGATCGATCTCACGAACCGTCGGACCCCATCCCACGATGCCGCGTTCGGCAGAGTAGTGGGGTGTGTGGGACACGATCACCAGTCGCCCCAAGCTCGTGTCGTCGTCGCGAGAACCGTGGCGGCGAGTGGTTTCTTCTAAGACTCTCTCGTATACCTCGACGGCCGACTCCCATGTCTGGGCTCTGAATGCTCGTTCCCGCGCGCGCTCCCCCAAACGGAGGCGAAGCTCTTTATCTGAGAGTAGTCGCGTGACCTTGGCTGCGATGTCCACCGGGTCTTCCCGCTTTACGACGATTCCCGTGTTGCCGGGGTCGATCGCCTCGACCAGGCCCGATCCTTCGGTCACCACCGAGGGCTTGCCACACAGTGCCGCCTCGATGACGGCGATCCCAAAACCCTCGACATCTCCCTCCTTAGTGGATCGGCTGGTCATGATGAACAGGTCACACGCGTTGTAGGCGCGGACGAGATTCTTGTCCTCTATCCTCCCCAGGAAATGCACTCGATCGGACACGCCGAGTCGTTCGGCCAGTGCCTCCAACCGAGCCCTCTCGGTAGGAATCCCGACGCACACATAGTGCACCTTTCCTACGACGTCCGGGATGTGCGGAAGAGCCGAGATGACCAAGTCTTGCCCCTTGCGGGCGGTGATGTTGCCGACGGTCAACAGCATGTGACCGTCGATTCCCAGATGCTGACGAAAGCTGATCGCGTCGGTCTCACCTACCGGGCGAAAGAGAGATGAATCGCCACCGTTTGGAATCACGGAGTCACGGGTGGCTCGAATACCAAGCGATCTCATGCAGGACCGAGTGAAGGCGCTCACGGACACAACACAGTCCATGCGCGCGAAGCTCCATCTCGTCAGCGCCCTTCGCCAGCGGGACTGGATAGTGAACTCGGATCCATGGCCGATGGCGACGCGAGCGAAGGCTCTGGGACGCCGTGCAGCCGCAAGCCAGACCGAGCGCTCCCCGCTTGCGACCAGCACGTCGGGTTTCCACGTCAGCGTCGCTTTGCGAAGAGCGAGGTATCGATAGATTCCCTCCAGGATCGAAGGCGTCGAGTGGCGCAGGGTTCGAACCTCGAAGGG
>JACDBF010000428.1 GCA_013695055.1 Actinomycetota bacterium | reverse complement strand
ATTGCTCCGGCCCGCAAGAGATCGTCGTGACCGGATGCAGCTTCGGCGCGTTCCACGCGGCCAACTTCAGCCTGAAAAGAGCCGACCTATTCCCGCTCGCGCTCTGCCAGAGCGGCGTCTACGACATGTCCGACCTCGCCGGCGGCGAGCAGGGTAACAACTTCTACTTCAACAACCCGATGGACTACGTTGCCAACATGCACGGCGACCATCTCGACTGGCTGAGACAGAGACTGAGTCTGGTACTCGTTTGTGGACAAGGTCAATGGGAGGACTCGACCGGCTCGCTCGAGAGCACGACTCGGTTCGGACGCGTGCTCGCGGATAAAGAGCTTCGCCATGAAGTCGACCTCTGGGGGCACGATATCCCCCACGATTGGCCTTCGTGGCGAAATCAGTTAGCCCATCATCTCCCGCGGTTTTGCTGAGTCGATGACCAGCAATCATCTCATCGGTCTGCTCCTGGGAACGGAGGAAGACTGGCCCACTGCCTTCGAAGCTCTCATGCACCGCCTGGGCGGCATCTCGTCCGCCCGGGGACGCCATGCTTTCGAGACCGACCGCATCACCATCGAACCATTCGATCTCAAGGCCGTTCCCCGGTACTCCATGGTCATAGACCGGCTCTCGCATTGGTACTACGTGCCTCGCGAATGGTTGAAGAAGGCCGCTCTCATGAATGATGTCTACATGCTCAATAATCCGTTTACGTTCCAATCCATGGAGAAACACTCCGCATATTGCGCGATGATCCGGCTGGGCCTCAAGGTGCCCGAGACCTGGATGCTCCCAAATAAGACTCCCCCCGAGAATCCACGATTCCCCTACACGGCACAGCGCTACAACAAGCCCTTCGACCTTGGAAAGATCGCATCTCGAGTTGGCTACCCGCTGTATATGAAACCGTTCGACGGCGGGGCGTGGGTGGGAGTCACCCGCGTCGCCGACGAGAACGAGCTGCACGTTCGCTACGATCAGTCCGGCGAGCGCCTGATGCACATCCAAGCGGCCATCGAGAACTTTGATGTCTTCGCTCGAAGCCTCTCCATTGGAGCCGAGACTCTCGTAACGAGCTACGACTCCCAAAAGCCTCTGCACGATCGATATCAGATACGCCACGACTTCCTTTCGCCGGCCTTGGGCAGGGAGGTCACGGCCATCAGCCGCTTGGTCAACGCATTCTTCCGATGGGAGTTCAACTCGTGCGAGATGATCATCAAAGACGGTGAGGTCTCGCCCATCGACTACGCGAACGCATGTCCCGACGTGTCAATGATCAGCCTCCATTACTATTTCCCATGGGCGATCAAGACACTTGCGAAATGGTGCATCTATTGCGCTGTGACCGGTAGAAGAATGCATATCGATTCGGACACGAGCACTTACTTCGAGATCGCCTCGCGGAATGACATCGGCTATGACGACAAGCTCGTTCTCTACGCGAGGCTGGCCCGCGAATATTTCCAGGTCGACGACTACCGTGACTTTTGCGACAAGCACCTATCCAACATTGACGAGGTGATGGTCGAGTACGTTGAAAGCGTCGATTTCGACCGCCTGCTGGTGAAAACCGTCAAGTCGGCCTTTCCTGCGCATGAGCATGACAAGTTCGTGACTCACTATCGCGGACGGCTTTCAGCTTGGGCCAGGGATCAGTCTGCCGGCTAAACGATTCTAGAGATCTATCGATCGGGTCGCTCCGAAGGCGTCGAGGAACAGGCGATCGTGAGTTATCAGTAGGACGGTGCCGTCATAGGAGCTGAGCGCCTGCTCCAGCTGGTCGATCGCGGGCAGATCGAGGTGGTTGGTGGGCTCGTCGAGGACCAGGCAATTGACGCCGCGCACCATGACCAAGGCGAGGAGCGCTCGGGTGCGCTCGCCGGATGAGAGCGTCGCCGTGGTCCGCTCCACGTGCTCCGACGTCAACCCGAACTTGGCCAGCGTCGAGCGGGCCGATTCGGGAAGCACGCCCGCGGCGCGCGCAAAGCTCCCGAGGACGACCTCCTCTCTTGCCAGGGCATGACGCATCTGGTCGATCTCGCCCATGACCACGGCGGAGCCCAGTCGGCGCCGCCCCGACTCCAAGGGAATCGAACCCGTCAGCGCTCCCAGAAGAGTTGTCTTGCCGCTCCCGTTCCGTCCCGTGATCGCGACTCTCTCTCCCCTCGATACCGCGACGGACATCGGGCCGAGAAGAAACTGTCCACGCCGCACCAACGCCTCTTCGAGCTCTACGACCACATCTCCACTGCGGGAATTTGCCGCTAGAGCGAGGTTCAAACGCCAACCCTCCCAGGGCTTGTCGACAGGCTCTAACCGGCCGAGCCTTCGTTCGAGCGCAGCCGCACCCGAACCGGTGTTTTGTGAGCGTTCCACCGCACCGGCCCGGATGTTCTTGTCACTCTCGCGCGGGTTCTTCTTCGCCTTGGCAGCTCCTGCCGCGGCCCACAACCTCTGACGGTGCACGCGCTCTCGCAGGCCCGCCCGCTCCCTGACTGATCGTTGATGAGCGCCGTAGACTTGCTCTCTCTTTAGTTTCTGGGCGCGCTGATAGTCGCTCCAGCTTCCCGTGTAAAGAGTTACCTCGTGCGAGTGCTCGTCGATCTCGAGCACCTCTGTGACCGTCCGATCGAGAAAAGAGCGGTCGTGAGAGACGATGACAACGCCTGCCGGAGCCGAACGCACAAAGGACTCCAACCTCTCGAGTCCCTCGAAGTCCAAGTCGTTGGTCGGCTCGTCCA
>JACDBF010000425.1 GCA_013695055.1 Actinomycetota bacterium | reverse complement strand
GACGCATCCGGGAACCTTTGAAAGCTACGACCTAGCGCGCGCTCATCGGCTCGAAAAGATAGAGGAAGAGCAGCGCCGCTACAAAGAAGAGCACGCGCGCATCGAAGCACAGATACGTGAGTTCAAGCGCCGCGCCGCGATGAACGACAAGTTCGCCTCCCGAGCACGCGCGGCCGAGAGCAAGCTCGGCCGATTCGAAAAAGCGAACGCTCCGCGTGAACGGCCGCGCGATCAAGACGTCCGCATGGCCCTTGTGGGGGGTCGCACCGGAAAGATCGCTTTGCGTGTCTCGAAGCTGGGACTTCCCGGACTGGTTCGTCCCTTCGGCGCCGAGCTGTGGTTCGGTGAAAGAGTCGCAGTGGTCGGAGACAACGGCACCGGCAAGAGTCACTTTCTTAAGCTATTAGCCGGCGAGAGCATCTCGCACACGGGCGATTTCAAGCTGGGCGCGCGCGTCGATCCGGCCCTCTTCTCGCAACTTCACGAGCGCCCCGATCTCGCCGGCGACAACGCGATCATCGATGTGCTGCGAGCAACCGGGGCAGAGCTCGGCAAAGCCCATTCAAAGCTCAAGCACTATGAGCTCCAGGAGGTCGCGGCCATTCCCTTCGCCCTGCTCTCCGGCGGACAGCAGGCGCGCTTTCAGATTCTCTTGATGGAGCTCGAAAGCCCCACGATGCTGCTGTTGGACGAGCCCACGGACAACCTCGACATCGACTCTGCAGAAGCGCTCGAAGAAGCCTTGTTGAGGTACGAAGGCACGGTCATGGCGGTGACGCACGATCGCTGGTTCATGCGCCTGTTCGATCGCTTCTTGGTCTTCGAGCGCGACGGCTCGGTCGTCGAAACCGCCGAGCCGCCCTACCCGCTCTGAGGCTTACGCATTTTTCCCTATGGCCTGCCAATAACTGGAGAGGCATCATTGGCGGACGCACTCCAAGGGGGAAGCGATGAAGCAGATTCGCATCAAGAAGAGGAAACGCCGCTAAAAGGGGCCCGAAAGGGCGTCCGGGAAACCGAACGCCCTTTCGGAAGCGGCCGCGCTCTTCTACGCACTTCTGCGTATTGGTCTGCAGCACCCGACGCGCAAGGCTCAGGGGATGGCTGTCGGGGGAGGTATTCGCGCGCGCACGGCGCCCGGCGACCTGATCCGGCGGCCCGACCTCACCGCCCTTCCGCGCGTCGGAATCGCCGCCACCATGGCCGTCTTCCTGGTCGTGCGCGATCCCGGCCCCCAGGGGGCCGAGCCGGCTCACCTGCAAGTCATCTCCTCGCTGGTTGTCTTATTGCTGGCGGCCAGCGGCATCATCCACATGCTCACCAACGTGTGGGATTCTCGCCGCATCGCCTTTCTCGCCCTGGGAGGCGCCGGCGTGCTCGCGTTCCTGCTCCTCTACGGCTTCGATCCGCAGAGCTACCTGTTGGCCCTCTTCTGGCTGATCGCCGAAGGCACGCTTCTTATGGGGCTCCCGCTCGCCCTGGGCCTGTGGTCGGCCATGGCCGCCGGCTACGTGATGAGCGAGATCTGGTCGGCCTCGGCCTGGTCGCTGCCGGCAGATCCCTCGCTCACCCTTCGGATCGCGGCCACGACCGCGGTGACGCTCGTCGCGGGGTCGCTGACTGCTGCCGCCTGGGCGGTGCGCGCGGCTCAACGTGAACGAGCCGTAGTCGAGCAATTGCGAGAGCTCGACGGCATGAAGAACTCGTTCTTGCAGGCCGTATCGCACGAGCTCAGGACGCCGCTGGCCTCGATCCTCGGCTACTCGCTGCTGCTCCAGCGCAAGGACACGGAGCTGGCGCGCGAGGACCGCCGCCAGGCGCTCGGCCAGCTGGCGGCGAGCGCGCGCAAGTTGAACGGCCTGGTGGTCGACCTCTTGGACGTCGATCGCCTGACCAGGGGGTTAGTGGAACCGCAAAAGAGCCTCACCGACGTGAGCGCATTGATCGCTCGCGTCGTGAAAGAGACCCCCGTCGGCGAGCACCAGGTGCTGCTCGAGCTCGAACCCATCGTCGCCGAAGTGGATGGTCCGAAAGTCGAGCGCATCGTAGAGAACCTCGTTTCCAATGCCGGCAAATACGCGCTCCCGGAAACGACCATCTCCGTGCGGACTCGGGCCGTGCCTTCGGGACTCGAGATCATCGTCGACGATGAGGGGCCGGGCGTCCCGGGCGAGCTCAAGACGGCCATCTTCACGGCCTTCGCGCGCGGCTCGATGGCGCAGAGTCACTCACCGGGGGTGGGCATCGGATTGTCTCTGGTGGCGCGATTCGCCGATCTGCACGGAGGCCGGTCCTGGGTTGAGGATCGCCCCGAGGGCGGGAGCTCCTTTCGGGTCTTCCTGCCCGACGAGGGATGCGGCCTCGCCGCGAGCGAACCGGCTTCAGGACACCTGCGGACCGAAGCCTAGCGAGATCTAGGCCCTCGGCGTATCGTCCAAAAGGCCCGCATGAGGATTCCATTCGGGGGCGCCGCATGGCGCGGGGGCCCCCTGCCGGTGGATACCGGCTCTTGTCGGACCTCCTCGGGCGCGCCGTCGATGTGCTCGTCGCAGACCAATACACCGAGCTCCTGATCCTTGAGCCGTCCAGATGAGGGCCGGACCGAGATCTCGCGCGTCGCGGGCGCAGGACAGTAGGCACAACTTATTGCCGTTGACATCGTGAGCGCATTATCTCGCAAGGTTTTTCGCGAGAGTCGGCAAGGCGCCCAGAGTCAGTCGCTTTCAGGGCGGTGTGGCCGGGTACGGTAGCCGCATGACTCGCCTATGGCATTCGTTTGCGGACATGGGCGCGGTCAGCTCCAAAGGCGAGCTGGTGCTCGAACGGGGGCAGGGCGTTCACGTCTTCGACACCGACGGAAATCGCTATATCGACGCGACCGCCGGACTGTGGTTCTGTAACGTCGGTCACGGCCGCAAGAAGATAGCCGCGGCCGCGGCCGAGCAAATGGGCAGGCTCGCCTCCTACTCGACGTTCGGCGACTTCGCCAATCCGCCCGCCCTCGCTCTCGCCGAGCGCGTCGCCGCGCTGGCTCCGGACAAGGAGAGCGTGGTCTTTCTGACCAGCGGCGGCTCGGACTCGGTCGACACCGCCAAAAAGCTCGCTCTTCGACTTCATCAGATGCAAGGGGAACAGAACCGCGACCTGTTCGTCGTCCGGCAGCACGCCTACCACGGCATGCATCTCGGAGGCACCAGCCTTGCGGGCATCGACGCGAATGTCTCGGGCTATGGCGACATCGACAGCGGCGTAGTCCGCGTCGACTGGGACTCCGTCGACTCGCTCCGCGCGGCGTTTGAGCGAATCGGCCCCGAGCGCATCGCCGCATTCTTCTGCGAACCGGTGATCGGAGCCGGGGGAGTGTGGGCGGCGTCGCGCGAATACTTGAGCGCCGTCAGGCAGATGTGCCGCGACGCAGGCGTGCTGTTCGTGGCAGACGAGGTCGTCACGGGATTCGGACGCGTCGGCGACTGGTTTGCGAGCGGACGCTTCGAGCTCGATCCCGACTTGATCCTGTGCGCAAAGGGCTTGTCTTCCGGTTACGTCCCGATCGGCGCAGTGATAGCGCCGCCGCACGTCTACAAGCCTTTCTGGGAGGCCGGTTCGGTGTGGCGGCACGGCTATACCTACTCCGGGCATGCGGCGGCGGCCGCGGCATCGCTCGCCAACCTCGACATCATCGACCAAGAGGGCCTATTGGGAGCCGGTCTCGAGCTCGAGACTCAGCTCACTGAGGCGCTCAAACCCGTCGCCGATCATGAGCTCGTCGATCACGTGC
>JACDBF010000415.1 GCA_013695055.1 Actinomycetota bacterium | reverse complement strand
ACACGACGATTGCAACGATCTTCTTCCGGGACGCGAGACGCCCCACCTCGTCGATAACGCGCTCCCGCTGGCCCTCGAGCTCCAGAGCCTTGAACCCACCCTCATGCTTGGAGACGTTGTAGCCGTCAACGATCAGCATCACCCCCGTCATCCCCAGCCAACCCTCCAGCGTCGAGGGATCGTCTTCGAAGAGGCCGTGAGGCACGGCTAAAGGACGGCGCGGGCCTCCGGGCTCGGCAGGGCGCACCGGCGCGCCGGGGTTCGGTCGCTCGAAAGCCCGAAGCCGCCGTTCGAGCTCCTTCGTTTGCGCCCGAGACGCGGCAAGCTCTCGCTTTACACCCTTGAGCTTGGCGCGCAGGTCCTTCTCCGAGGAACGCGCCTCTTCGAGATCTCGCCTGCGTTTGCGCTCGACCCGCTGCTTGTCGTCGACGAGCTTGGCTGCGCGCTGCTGAGCCTCGGCCTCCGCTTCGAGGGCCGTTCCCACCTGAGCCTTCAACGCCCCAACCTCGTCCTGGAGCGCTGCGATCGTTCGGGTGCTCGCCGTTTCGACGGCCCGCCCCCGCTCCCGGGCCCGGCGCTCCCCGGCGCGCGCCGCTTCGACCTTCTTGCGCTCGCGCTCCACCAACTGACCGCTCTCTCTAGCGCGTGGAGGAGGCTCCGCAATAGCCGTTGCCGTGGGCGTGGCCCCGTGTGACTCGAGCTTCTCCATCCACCCCTCGGGCCTCTCCACCGCTACTCGGAGCAGCTCGGCCTCAGAGCGCGCGCGCCGGGGCCGGCCCTCCTGGAGGTACTCGCTCACGCGTGCGCGCACGTCTTCGAGATCAAGCGCGGACAGGATCTGTGGAGCATGGGATCCCAGAGCAGCCTGGCGCAGACCGTGGAAGCGTCTGAGCGCTCCGGGAAGCTCGCGGCGAGGAGTCGACCGGAGATATGCGCCGAGCGCCCGCAGAAGCGCGGAGGCGGCTTGCTCCGATAGACGTAAAGGCATGCCGCTGGGTGAGTCCGCCAATGCGCTCATCTCGACCGGTGCGCGTCAGAGGGTTGCTCGTCCTCGATAGTCGCGCCGCACCAGCGACACACGACGCGCTCCACCGCTCGCTGGAGCACCTCTTCTTGTTCCACCTCGAGCTCGCCGCCCAATGTGAAGTGATGAAACGCGCGCACTCGCTTGTTCTCGTAGACATCGAAGCGTGTCTTGTTTCCGCATGCGTCACACCGGTAAAGGCTCACTTGCTCGGCTGCCGGCCGCACACCATGGCGAGCACCACGATGTCGTCGCTCACGATGCCAAAGCTCTTGGCGTCCTCGTAGACGCGATCGACCAGCTCGGTCGCCGAAGAGCTCGGCGCATGATCGAGCACCGACTCGACGAGGCGTTCGTTTCCATAGAGGTCGGCGCCTCTTCGCGCCTCGACAAGCCCGTCGGTAAACGCGATCAGAGCGTCCCCGGGACCGAGAACGACCGTCTCGGTCGGATAGTCCTGATCTTCGAAGACACCGAGCAGGATCCCGGAGGGAGCCACCCGTTCGATCGCGTGACTCTCTTGCCGGTAGACGAAGGGCGGAGGGTGGCCTCCTAGAGCAACCTCGCACCTACTCTCCTGCTGCTCGTAAGTCGCGTAGACGGCGGTAGTGAACCGATCGCCGCCAAGACTGCGCACGAGCGCGTTGTTTAGATGAAAGAGCACCGAGCTCGGTCGGGAGTTGCGCATTGCGAAGGCGCGCAGCATGTACTTGGCCATAGCGGTCTGGGCGGCGGCTTCGGCTCCTTTGCCGGATACGTCTCCCACCGTCATCGCGATTCGTCCGTCGGGCAGCTCGAAGACATCGAAGAAGTCACCGCCGATGTCGGCGGCGCTGTCGGCGGGCTCGGAGACGGCCGCGAAGTCACAGCAGTCCAATACCGGCATGTCGACCATCACCAGCCCTCGTTGGAGGCTGCGGGCCGCGCTTTTCTGGCGTTCGTAACGCCGGGCCATCTCGATCGCCGTGGCCGCTTGAGCGGCGGCCAGCTCCACCGCCTCCGGCTCCCCGGGCCCGAGGCTGAACTCGTCCTTGAAGATGAAGAGCAGAGCTCCGATCAGATCCGGCCCGGGAATGAGTGCGATAACGCCGCGCTGAAATCCCGCCTTGGCCATGGCCCCGCCCCCGACCTCGGCGACGGCCCCGCTCCCGGCAAGGAAGGAGCGCCACGGCTCGTCCGAGAGATCGAGGGT
>JACDBF010000414.1 GCA_013695055.1 Actinomycetota bacterium | reverse complement strand
ATCGTTGCGGTAAGACCACTTCGGTCGGGGGCCATCTCGGATTTCGACATCACCGAGAAGCTGATTCGCTTGATATTGCAGCGCGCGGGAGTCGGCCGCTTTTCTCGTCCGCGCGTGCTGGTATGCGTACCGAGCGCGCTCACCGAGGTTGAGCGGCGGGCCGTCGAGGAAGCGACCCTGAGCGCGGGGGCTAGAGCCTGCTACATGATCGAAGAGCCCATGGCCGCCGCCATAGGTGCGGGGTTGCCGGTTCACGAGCCGCTGGGCAATCTCGTGGTGGATGTGGGTGGGGGAACAAGCGAAGTCGCGCTCGTCTCACTCGGCGGAATAGTCACGAATACCGCAGTGCGAGTTGGAGGGTTTGATCTCGATGCCGCCATAAGCAGCTACATGAGGCGCGAGTATTCGATCGCGATCGGTGAGCGAACCGCTGAGCGCATCAAGATCGCGGTGGGATCCGCATTTCCGCGCTCGACTGAGGAAAAGGCCGAGCTCAGGGGACGGGATCTCGCCTCGGGTCTCCCCAAGAACGTCATGATCACCTCTGAAGAGATCAGAGAGGCGATCAATGAGCAGGTGCGTGCCATCGTGACCGCGACCGTGGAGTGCATTGGCGCATCCCCTCCAGACTTGGTCCAGGACGTCTTGATGAACGGCATCACCTTGACCGGAGGTGGAGGGATGCTCTCGGGGCTGAATATGCTGTTGTCACAAGAGGCTGAGGTTCCAGTGCACGTCACCGAGCAGCCTCTCGAATCGGTCGTCCTCGGGGCCGGAAAGTGCCTCGAGTCCTTCGATGCGGCCAAGTCGATCTTCCTCACCTCCAGCCGCTAGCCTTCCGTCCGCCTCGCTGCGCGGCTTTCTACAACAAAGACCTAAGCTTTTCCGATGGACAGAGATCGGAACTCCTTGGAGCCGCCTAGAACGCGCTCGAGGATGCGCATAGTCCGTTGGGTGATCGCGGGAGTGGTCGCTCTTGGGATTCTCCTTGCGTCCTTCTGGGTCCCGGTTCCTTTTCTGTACGCCTACTTGCCGGGCCCGGTTCGCGACGTAGGCCGGCTCGTGGAGGTGAGGGAAGCTGAGACATATTCTTCGGAGGGCCGGCTCTTTTTGACCACCGTAGGGGTGGATATCGACGTTACGGCATCAGAGGCGATCGCTGCATTCGTGGACTCGCAAAAGGCCTTGGTGCTGGAGAGCCAGGTGACCGGGGGGGCGTCTCTCGAAGAGCTCCAGGACATGCAAGAAGAGGAGATGGACGCTTCCAAGCAGCACGCGCAGGCGGTCGCACTGAGCGAATTGGGCTACGGGAAGCCCACGGGAAACGGGGCGCGCGTAGAGGCCACCGCCGGAGGAGCTCCTGCCGACGGCGTTCTCCTCCCCGGGGACGTCATCGTGGCCATTGGCGGGGATCCCATCCGCACGACCTGCGAGGCGGGAGCCGCGATCGCGGCCATCGATGTCGGGGACCCATTATCTCTGACGGTCCGCCGTGACGGTCGGCGGCGGACCCTCGAGCTGCGCACGGTGACCGACCCGACCGACCCTTCGGTTCCCTATTTGGGAGTTGCGATGTCGGATGTCGGCTATTCGTACGATCCAGGCATCGAGGTCGATTTCGAAACCGGCCGTATAGCGGGCCCCAGCGCCGGCCTCATGTTCTCGCTGGCCCTCTATGACCGGCTGACGTCCCAAGATCTGACCGGCGGACGGGCCGTTGCGGGCACCGGGACGATCGACTGCGACGGCGGAGTGGGGCCAATCGGGGGCGTGGAGCAAAAGGTGGCGGGGGCCGAACGGGAAGGGGCCGAGATCTTCCTCGCTCCGGCCGCCAACGCGCAGACGGCCCAGCGAGCTGCGAGAGACATCGAGGTCGTTTCAATCTCTAGCTTTTCCGACGCCGTTGGCTACCTCCAAGGCCTTGAGTAGGGATGCCTAGACTCTTCCGACCGACTTGCACCGCCATTGGCGGGGGAAACGTTTACGCTTCGCGAACATGGTGATCCGACCACGGCGTAACCGGCGGCTTGGCCTCATCGTTCTGGCCGTCTTTTTGTTGTTCCTGATTCTGGCCGGCTCATCGCGCTTCTATACCGACATCTTGTGGTTCCGTGAGATCGGCTTCGAATCGGTTCTGTGGAAGAGCTTACGAACCCAGTTCCTACTCGGAGGCATCGTCGGTGCTCTTGTGACGGCTTTGGTGTATCTGAACTTGAGGCTGGCCGGCCGCGCCCGCTCGCTGTACAGGATTACGAACGTCGAGTCGATCACTCGTCCCGACCCATTCGATCGCTACCGCGATCAGATAACCCCTTACATCAAGTGGCTGGCCCTTGCCGTCGCAGCCGTCATCGGGTTTCTGTCCGGGCTCAGCGCCAGCGGCGGCTGGCGAACATTCTTGTTGTGGATAAACCGGGTTAGCTTCGGCGTGGACGACCCCCAGTTTGGCCGCGACATAAGCTTCTACGTCTTCGAGCTCCCGCTCTACAACTTCGCGCTGTCGTGGTTGTGGTTCGCCATACTGATAAGCCTGCTGGCGACCCTTGTGGCCTATTATTTCTATGGGGCCATTCGCCCCGATGGCGGACTCGCAGGAGTAGACGCGGGGGCCGTCGCGCATGTCTCGGTCCTGCTCGGCTTTCTTGCGCTGGTCAAGGCCGTGCAGTACTGGCTGGGTCGCTATGGGCTCAATTTTTCAGACCGCGGAGTGGTCACGGGGGCCAGCTACACCGATGTCAACGCCCAACTCCCCGCGCTCACCCTTCTGGCCATCATCTCAGTCATTTCGGCTGCTCTCTTCCTCGTCAACATTCGATTCCGGCGCATTTCCCTCCCTCTCGCCGCGGTGGGCATCTGGATACTCACGTCCGTGCTGGCCGGCGGCGTGTGGCCCTTCGTTGTCCAGAGGTTTTCGGTCGAGCCTCAGGAGCTCCAACGTGAGAGGGGATACATCGAGCGCAATCTCGCGGCGACGCGCACCGCGTTCGGCCTGGCAGACGTAAAGACGGAAACCTTCGCTGCCCGCAGTGCGCTGAGCTCGGGAAGTGTCCAGCGTAGCGCGGATATCTTGCAGAACATCCGCCTATGGGATCCGGATGTGCTCGAGCAGGCTTATGCGCAGGTCCAGGCAATTCGCACCTACTACCAATTTCAAGACGTCGATATCGATCGCTATCGAATCGACAACGTCTTGCGTCAAGTGCTGCTGTCCGTTCGTGAGCTGAGTATCGAGGATCTTCAGGATCGCACTTGGTCGAATGAGCATCTCCAGTACACACACGGTTACGGGGTGGTCGCGAGTCTTGCGAACGAGGCCACCGCCTCGGGGCAGCCGACGTTCCTCGTGAAAGATGTACCGGGCACCGTAGCTCCGGGAGCCTCTTCGTTGGAGAGCGATCAGCTGCGCAGCTACTTCGGAGAGGCGTTCGACGCAGACGAGTACTCCGTAGTCGACACTGAGCAAGAGGAAGTCGATTACCCGACCGCCGACGGAGTTCAGCGCAGCCAATACGACGGCTCCGGGGGAGTCCCCCTTGGGAGCTTTTTCACTCGCTTGGCTTTTGCGATCCGCGAGGGGGATCCAAATCTGATCTTGTCCGGGCTCATCACCGACAAGTCACAGATAGTCGTGTACCGGAATGTGCGGGCCAGGGTGCTTCGAGCGGCGCCTTTCCTGTCCCTCGACCACGATCCCTATCCTGCGGTGGTCGACGGCCGGTTGGTGTGGATCCTCGATGCGTATACATCGACGCAGTACTATCCCTACTCGCAGCGATTTACCCTCGACGAGGCGGTTCCGGGGGCCGAAGCGGGTGGGCTCGAAGGGCGTGTCAACTACATCCGCAACTCGGTGAAAGTCGTTGTCGACGCTTACGACGGCACGATGGAATTTCACATCGTTGATGAGACGGATCCGCTGATCGAAGCGTGGCGCAACGCGTTCCCCGATCTCTTCACAGCCGACGAGCCGACCGACGACCTGAGGGCTCACTTTCGCTTCCCCGAGGACCTTTTCAATGTGCAATCTCAGGTGTTCTCCACCTATCACATCAATGATGCCGCGAACTTCTACGCCAAAGAGGACGCGTGGTCGGTGCCCGAGGGCGCCCAAGAGGACGCAGGAGGAATCGGCACTACGTTCGCCGGCCCGATACCTCCGACCTACTTGCTCTTTCAGCTGCCGGGCGAGTCGGAACAGGAGTTCATGCTCACCCGCCCGTTCACCCCGGCAACCAAGAACAACATGATTGCCCTCATGGTGGCGCGCTCGGATCCGGAGCACTACGGCGAGCTGGTGACTCTGCAATTCCCGAGCCAGTCGACAGTGCTCGGGCCGACTCAGGTTGACAACTTGATCAACCAGGATGTGGAAACCTCGCGAGCGTTGACCTTGCTCGGGCAACGGGGCTCAACGGTCAGCTTTGGGTCGCTCGTGACCCTTCCCATCGAGGAATCGATCCTTTACATCCAGCCTCTGTTCGTTCAAGCCGACGACGGCGGCATCCCGGAGCTCAAGAAGGTCATCCTCGTCTCCGGCGGTCAGGTCATCATGGAAAATGGATTCGAGGCTGCGCTATCAAGCCTGTTCGGCCTCGAGCAACCTCCGCCGGTCGGGGAGCCTCCACCACCTCCGGGGGGCGGCGACAACCAGCCGCAGCAGCCCCAGGGAGAGCTTGGTGCCATCGTCGCCCAAGCGGGCCGGGTCTACCAGCAGGCACAGGAGGCCCTGGCTGCGGGCGACTTCGAGACCTACGGCCGCCTGATCGAGCGACTCGGAGACCTCCTGGACCGGGCCGAGCAGCTGTCCCAGACCCCCTGAAAGGCGGCGCGACCAGCCCTTCATCCTTGGTATGTTCATGGGGCAGGGTGGAGCAGTCTGGTAGCTCGCCGGGCTCATAACCCGGAGGTCGTAGGTTCAAATCCTACCCCTGCAACCACAAGGGCCCTGGTCACAGGGCCTTTACTTTTCTGGGTTCCACTCCGAACTAACGATTTGCTAACGGCGGAAAAGAGGACTTTCAGTTCGCGGGTTCCCAAGCCCGCTTCAACCAGGGGGAGTGGGCGCTACGAGACCTTCTCGAGGGTGACGTCCAGGGCCACGACGTCGGCTTCAGGATCGATCTCGTCCTCGCCGGATTCGAGCGTGAACTTGATGGCCTCGAGAGCGAATCCCTTGGCCTCCTCGCGGCTGCTGCAACCCGTGCCGATGATCGAAATGACGGGGACCGTATAGCCCCACTGGTCGACCTCGCTGTCGTAGAAGAGTTCGACGTGGAGCTTCACCCGGCGGCTTTGGCGGGTTCGTCTGGTCGCCACCGGGCCTCCGGCAGGGGATCGCCGTGCTCTGCAGCGCGCCTTCTAGATATGGGTGCTTCCGCGGCGGCAAACGAACCCGTCTGGGATCATGCGACATGACCCCACGCCAGTTGCCCCTCATGACTGGCTCATGTGGCCCAAGTTCGAGCGATCAAGGATCTGGGAGGGTCCGATCTTCGCATCGGCTGGCGATCGCGAGCAGTCAGTCGCGTTGGAGCCGGTACCAGCGCGGGTCGGCCT
Source organism: Actinomycetota bacterium (assembly GCA_013695055.1). Lineage (GTDB taxonomy): Bacteria > Actinomycetota > CADDZG01 > CADDZG01 > WHSQ01 > JACDBF01. Next base: position 797 of record JACDBF010000414.1, on the reverse strand, counting down.
TCAGGAATCCGGGAAGGTTCACGTCGACTGCCTGCTCGTCGGTCACCTTCCATCCCGCGAAGGTGGTCTCGATGTCCTTACGACCCATCCCCCGCGGTGCCGGTCCTCTGCGGCGCGGTGCGAACGCGAATATCAGCCAAGTGGCGTCGGTGGCGGCAACCTCGTTCACCTCCCGAATCACGGCCTCGCGCTGCGCGTCCTTCAGGCCGTGGACGGTCCCGCCGTCCAGCAGCAATCGGAAACCAGAGCCGACGCCGGCCGCGCCGAGCGCCGTGACGTCGCCATGGACGAACTGGATCTCCACCCCTGCGTCTTGTGCTCGCGCGCGTGCCCCGCTGAGGGCCTTTGGGACCAGGTCGATACCCGTTACCTGCCACCCGCGGGACGCAAGTTCGACAGCGTGTCGCCGGTGCCGCATCCTAGGTCGAGCGCTTTTCCGTAGGGCGGTTCGCGTTCGGCCTGCTCGCGGTCAAACAACCCAGACAACTGTCGGGCTACGGGACCCTCCTGAGCGGCTTGCTCCCAAGGGGTGAAGCCGACCTGGTAGGCGACTTTGTAGAAGCTCATGCTCATGGTGCCCTCCAGCGTCCACTTGTGCAGTCCTAAGTCCCTACCTCTGAGACTACCCCCGTGGCGCTAGCGTGTCCTGTCACCGAGTTGTGGCGACGCATCCCTCTTAGCGAGCCCACATTTTCACCTTTCCGATGATCCCCCTCGGGAATCCTGTGATCCCCCTCGGGAATCTTGGCCTTGGTATGACGACCGTGGTGGGGGCGGTCGGTGTTGTAGAGACGAGC
>JACDBF010000413.1 GCA_013695055.1 Actinomycetota bacterium | reverse complement strand
CTTGGTCGCGAGCGAGCGCTGGATGAGCTCTCCACCGGGTCAGCCCCGGTGCTAGTGTTCGTCCACACGGTGCGCCATGCGAAGGGGGAGAACTATGAAGCGTAGGTTGGTGGTGTTCGCTGTGGTGATGGCGGTGCTGGCGGTGCCGGTTGCCGCTCTGAGCCACGGTCCGTTGGACACGGCCAAAGTCTCCAGCTCGACTTCGGCGACGACGACCGAGCCCGGAACATCCGACAACCTGGAGCTCGTGGGGCACAGCTCCCTGCGCGCCCGAGGAATGAACGCCGCGCCGGCCATCTACAAAAACTTCCTCTACGTCGGCAGCCGCACGGATGGCTCCGCCGGCCATGAGAACGCCGGCGTCCTTGTCGTCAACATCGACAACCCGCGCCATCCCAGGGTGGTCGGCGAGATCGGCCCGCCCCTCGAGGGAACGCCTTCCCAAACCTCGCGTGAGCTGCGGGTGTGGCCCGAGAAGAAGCTGCTGATCGTCATGAACTTCAGATGCAGCACGCTCATTCATGCCTGTGCCCCCGGCGACGATGTCTGGGACTTCAAATTCTACGACCTGTCGGGTTCGAACGCTCGCCATCCCAAGTTGATCGCAACCTATGAATCGAGCTTTAAGCCGCATGAGATGTTCTTGTGGGATGACCCCGAGCAGCCGGGACGCGCTCTCCTCTACATCTCCGTGCCGCACAACTCGGAGTCGCCCGACGACGACACTCCCAACTTGCTCGTCACTGATATCTCGAGGGCCCGCCGCGGGGTCTTCCAAGAGGTCGCCACCTTCACTGCCAACCCTCTGTACACGCCCGAGGACATCGAAACGAGGGATGTGGCGCTCCATTCGATGAGCGTCTCGGTTGACGGGACGCGAACGTACCTCGCCTATCTGGGAGGCGGGTTTCTAATCTTGGACTCGAGTGAGGTCGCCGCCGGTTCACAGGATCCTCGGTTCAAGCTGCTTACTCCTGTGACCAACAGTCCGGCGTGGCCGAACCAGACCGTGCACACGGCCGTAAAGGTCTTTGGGCGGGACCTGGTGGTGACTACGGACGAGATCTACGGTGATCTGCTTGACGATTTCGCCTTCGAGGACCACGGGTGTCCGTGGGGGTGGGCGCATGTCATCGACATAGCTGATGAGGCCAATCCCGAGCTCGTGGGTGAGTACAAGATCGAAGAGAATACCGATGCGTACTGCGAGGGTCCCTCGGGTCAGGATCCCGCCAACACGTACTTCACGAGCTACGCGGCTCACAATCCCACGGTGTTGCGGAGGCTGGGAATTACCACCTGGCATTCGGGCGGGCTGCAAGTCTTCGATCTCGCCGACCCCACTGCGCCTCGTCAAACTGGATTCTTCTCTCCCGAGCCGCTCGAAGATGTCGACACCGAGGATCCCGCCCTGAGCCAAGGGCTTAACAAGGCTGTCGTATGGAGCTATCCGATCATCAGGAATGGGCTCGTGTACGTGGTCGATGTTCGCAATGGCCTCTACGTGTTCCGCTACACGGGGCCTGGTCGCTCGGAGGTCGACCGTATCGATTTCTTGGAGGGAAATTCGACCTTGGGGGACGCTGCACGCCTCGAGAGGTAGTGGTTAAGGGGCCCCTTATCTTGCTTGCTTGAAGTAGTACCCGCTTCCTTGAGGGCTTTGCTCCTGCTGCTCACGGGACAGCCAGATCGACGTCGCTGCGCGAGACCCCGCGCCTGAGGGAACGAGATCGGAGTCGCGGTCGATGCAAGATTGGGACACCGTCGCCGGGGGTCTCTGTCTCGGCGTTGACGATGCGGATGCGTCTCGGGGATAGGATGGCCTCGGTTGATGGGAGGGTCAGCAACGCGGCTCCGATGAAGGCGCTTCGATACCCAACCCATGGCCATCTTGGTCTCTCCGCCCTTGTCTGAGGATGACCCGACTGTGGGGGTGAGCGTCCCGTGTCGCCACGACGAACGAACTTGGTCCCCTAGGCCACTCCGCCGTCTCCTTCGAAGTGGATAGCGGCATCGGGCTCGAAACGCACGGGTTTGATTCACCGGTTCTCTTGTCGACCCGAGTCTCATCAGGCTTGGCTTTGAGAGAGGCGTTATGACCTTGCCGTTGGCATAGAGCATTCGGGATAGATGAGGATGGGTCCACGACCCGGACCGTCGGGATCCAGCAAGCCCAACCCTGCGCCTGCCGGCGTGCGGCTTCTGATCCTGCCGGGGCAATCGCCTCGAAGCAGCTCGACTACGGACGCCGGGTCGTTTGCGTGGCACGATTGACCGATGATCGGACCCTCCACCACGTGGTCATCGACTGCCGCGATCCCGCGGCGCTCGCAGCCTTCTATGCAGACCTCATCGGGGTGCCCATCGTCTGGCAAGAGGAGGACTGGGTTGTGATCGCGACCAACGATCGATCGTCGGGCATCGCATTCCAGCTCGCACCCGACCATCAGCCACCGCAGTGGCCCGACCCCGATCACCAGCAGCAGCTCCACCTCGACATCATGGTCGACGACATCGAAGTGGCCGAGCCACAGGTTCTTGAGCTGGGGGCCCGTCGTCTGTCGCGTGGAAAGCGGGTGTACGCCGACCCGCAAGGTCATACGTTCTGTCTGATAAGGCGCCCGGAGTGGGCAGCCCCTGTCGGCGACAAGAGAGGTTGATAAGCCGCGTCTGAATCCCGTGATCTCACAGGGGCGGAAGCGAACCTTTGCAAGAAGCGAGGACCCCTCCCCCATGGGCCAGGGGTGCGCGGGTTGGGGGGTGGAATCTCTATCCCGATACCCCGGGAACCCCCCTTCCCAAGTTGAGGGGTTGTTCTCAAGACTCCCGCGATTTCGATTTCGAGCTGCTCGGAAGATTTCGAGCCTTCCCGAAGCTCGTTCCTAGTGTGACTGAGAAGCTAGTGTTTCCCTAAACCCAAGCTTCGAAGTGACAGCGGGTGGGCAAGGCGGGGAAACCCATCACCGATCAGTGAACGCAAGTCTGACGCTGAGCGCGGCAAAAGAGCCAGCGAAAACACGCCGCATCCAGGTCAAGCCGCGAGGACGTGAGATTACGTGCTTGCGAACCGAGGCGGCGAACACCCCATAGCCGACGAAGACGACGAAGGTCAACAGCATGAAAACGGCGCTCAGCTCCAACATCCGTACGGATGCGCTCGGCTCATTCGTGCTCACGAACTGAGGCAAGAATGCGAAGAAGAAAATCGTGAGTTTGGGATTGAGGATGTTGATCAGGATGCCGGAGCTGATCACTCTGGCTACTGACGGAGGGGCGATCTCCTCATCCACGGTTGGCGAGTCCTTGTCCCTCAGCGTGCTCCACGCCATGTAGAGAAGATAGGCAACGCCCAGGTACTTCAGGATTTGGAATGCCAACGCGCTCGTGTGTAGTAGTGCCGCGAGACCTGTGATAGCCGCGACCATGTGCGGAAGGATCCCAAGCGTGCATCCGACCGCGGCGACGGTGCTTGCGCGGGCGCCGCGCGACAGCCCGGCGGTCAGCGTATAGAGAACCCCGGTGCCGGGTGTGGCGACAACAATAATCGAGGTCAACAGAAACTCGATGCTCACGGCGCCCCTCCTAGGATGGCAGCATTGTGAGCGGCGACATCACACGGGCCCCCGCTGTGCGAATGGCCCTACTCCGAGGCCGGCCGGGAGGGTCAGCCTTTCGGACTCGAGCAACATATTAAACGCGGCGTGCTGGTTCTTCCCCTGATGCAGCAAGTCGAGGTCGGTGAGTACCTCACCGTCTCGGCGGGTGAGGAGCCTCGACCTCCTCTCGACCAGGTTTCTCTTGCCCTTTGCCTGCCCGGGTGGTAAGCACTGGGGGCGGACAGAATGGAGGAGCAATGGCAGAGTTCATGGACGTCCACAGAGGGATGCAAGGGATTACGCCCGACGCCCTCATGGAGGCTCACCAGGCCGATCTTGACATACAGGACGAGGAAGGCGTGAACTTTAAGCACGCGTGGGCCGATCCTGAGACCGGCGTGGTTTTCTGCTTGTCGGAGGCGCCCAACGCCGAGGCAGTTAAGAAGATCCACGAGAGGGCAGGGCACCCCGCAGACGAGGTCTACGAGGTCCCCGTCCAAGCCTAGATCTGGTCCTTCCGGGCCGCCATGAGCGATGCTGAGAGAAAGGAGCAGGGCATGGCCGGAATAGAGACAGGTGGCTTCGACGCACCTGATGAGGTGCGAACGCCAGAGAGAACGAAGATCGACATCGTGAGAATGGGTAGCACGACGGCCGCCCGATTTACCTTTCAACCCGGTTGGAAATGGTCCGAGTGCATCAAACCGGTCGCTGGAACCGACAGTTGCCAGGCCCGCCATGTGGGCGTTGTTCAATCAGGACGGCTGCACGTGACCCATGAAGACGGGACGGAAAGTGAGGTCGGTCCGGGCAACGCCTATGTGATCGAGCCCGGACACGATGCGTGGGTCGTTGGCGACGAAGATTATGTAGCTTTCGAGTTTGAGACGCGCTCTGTTGAGGACTACGCGAAGGGTTCATAGAGCACCATGCGGGGCCCGTTACCTTCAAGACGTGCGACGACGCCCTCACCTCCATCGTCCTTGGACGGGTAGCGCAGTCGATTACTGCCTTCCGTGGTTAGGTCACTGCAATGGGCCATATCGATGCCAGCAACGAGAGCGGTGCCAAACTTGATTTAGGCCCCTGACCTCGGTCGCAGGCACGTCCAAGTGGATCCACCTGGGCTCGTTTTACGCGACCCATGCGTTGGGTGCCTGCTGGATGAGACTGTTGGGGCCGGAACAAAAGCCTGACCCATCCGGCCCAGGCGGGGACCGATGAGTCTTCCACCCGGGCCTCGTCTGAATGGACGATCTGTTGTTCTCCAACGAGGAGGTTGTGATGGGAACGATTGACGCGGTACGGCGCGCGACTGGACGAGACCGGGCCGAGTGGTTTGCATTACTCGACGCGTGGGGTGCACCGGGCCGTCGGTACCGAGAGATCGCCGGCTGGCTCATGGGCGAGCACGACGTCAGCAAGTGGTGGGCCCAGAAGCTCATCGTCGAATACGAGCAGGCGCGCGGGCTGCGCCCTGCGGGCGTGCGCCCGGACGGCACGTTCGAGGTGAGCGCGAGCAAGACTGTGGCGGTGCCCGTCGAGCGCCTCTTCGACGCATTCGTCAACGCACGCCAGCGAGAGAAGTGGCTCACGGACGGGAGGATGTCGCTGCGGACCTCGCGGCCGGGCCGCTCGGCGCGCTTCGATTGGGAGGACGGGTCGACGCGGGTGAATCGGCTTCATCGACAAAGGGCCATCGAAATCGATGGTCGCGGTGGCACATGACCGGCTGGCCGATGCTGACGAGGCCCACGTGACGAAAGCCATGTGGAAGGAGCGACTGGCCGAGCTTGGGTCGTTCTTAGGGTCGTAATGCCAGTCCGGCCGAGCGACTGTCGGGTCCAGCGACGAATCCAAGGAAAGGCTCCCGCTGACACTGCAAGTGAAGGAGGACTTGATGAACGATGTGAACCTCTTGGCCATTGTTGTGGTGGCCGTGGCCGTCTTGGTGGTGAGCACGGTGTGGTACATAGCGTTCGGTAAACAGCTTGCGGAGCTCAGTCCCGCCTACGCCGACGCTGCATCCAATGCTAGGCCGCCCGCATGGAAGGTGGCCGTCGACCGTCCAGAGCCTCGTTGTCGCCTCCGTGGTGGCCGGGCTTGCCGAGCGGCTCGATATCGCGGACTGGAGGGGCGCGCTGCAGCTTGGACTCGCACTGTGGATCGGATTCCCCGTCGTGCTTTGGACGGGCGCGATCATGTGGGAAAAGGTCTCCTCGAAGCTCGCCGCCATCCATGCCGGCGACTGGTCCTGAAGCTACTGGTGATCTCCGTCGTTGTGAGCGTCTGGCGCAAGAATCCCGGTCCGACTTGATGCTCATCGTTCCGCTTCTACCGGCTGCCGTTCTGTGACGACGGCCCGCTGGGATTCCGGCTCCGGAGGTCCTCCTTCGTAGGCTGCGTCCTCGGTGACCGGAAACCAGGAGCGATGATTTTGGAGTCTCACAATGTGACGAGACGACTAACGTCTCAGCCGACAGAAAGGAGAGTGGACATGGCCGGACCAAGCAGCGTCGAGGATTACCTCTCTCAGGTTCCAGAGGAGGCGCGGGCCGCTCTTGAGAAGCTCCGCAAGACGATCATGGCGGCCGCGCCCAACACGACCGAGACGATCAGCTACCAGATGCCGACCTTCAAGTATCGGGGACGAACCCTTGTGGGGTTCGCCGCGTTCAAGAAGCACTGCAGTCTCTTTCCTTACAGCGGGCGCGTGATAGATGCTCACAACAAGGAGCTGGCGCCTTACGAGACTTCTAAAGGAACAATTCGGTTTACGGCGGACAAGCCCCTGCCCGCCGCGCTCGTTGAGAAGATTGTCAAGGCGCGAATCGAGGAGGTCGAGACACGCCACAAGTGAGGGATGGCGCCGCCAAGGCCTGGCTCCCGAGTAAGTCACGCAACCGCACGCTGCGGTTTCGAACCACCTTCGGTCGATCCTTCGGCGGGGAGAGCGCGGACCAACTCGACTGATCAGAGGTCAGGGGGAGAACACCTGTCGGAGCATCGGCTGGCGACTACCTGATGGGGCCGCTCCGCACATGCGGTGCCGAAGCTCGGTCGGACGCTGGGAAGCCCGGCGTGGGGATCGGCTTTCGGACGCGGGTGCCGGTATCAGGAAGCGCTGTGGACGCCGGGCAGCCGGTCTATCTTCGCGGCGACGTGCTCTGCATAGGCGGAGGCTTCTAGTCGGAGATCATCCCAGCCATCCTCTTCGTCATCGAGGTAGATCGCGCGTGCTCGTGCGAGGACCGGTCGGTGCTCAGTTGGGAGGCGAGGCAGAACCCATTCGGCGGCGCCGTCCTTCGAGTGCACCTGATCGGTCACCACGCCGCACCATATCCGCGCTAGCGTCAGAACGACGTTACATGTGTCTGAT
>JACDBF010000404.1 GCA_013695055.1 Actinomycetota bacterium | reverse complement strand
TACATGGACGTCTCGCCCCGACAGATGGTGTCGGTGGCGACGGCCTTGATCCCCTTCCTCGAGCACGACGACGCCAACCGCGCCCTCATGGGCGCCAACATGCAGCGGCAGGCCGTGCCCTTGATGCGGCCGACTGCCCCCATCGTCGGTACGGGCCTCGAGCTTCGGGCCGCGGTCGATGCCGGAGACGTGATCGTCTCCGACGCGAACGGAACGATCGAGGAAGTTTCGGCCAATCGCATCGTGGTCGCGGACGGCAAGGAGCGCCACGTCTACAAGCTGGACAAGTTCCGTCGATCCAACCAGTCGACGTGCATGAACCAGCGACCCGTCATACATCAGGGCCAGAAGGTAAAGAAGGGCGACGTTCTAGCGGACGGCGCATCGACCGATTTCGGCGAGCTGGCGCTGGGCGCGAATCTCATGGTCGCGTTCATGAGTTTCGAAGGCTACAACTTTGAGGACGCAATCATTGTCTCCGAGCGTCTCGTCAAGGACGATCTCTTGACCTCGATTCACATCGAGGAATACGAGATAGACGCGCGCGATACGAAACTGGGGCCCGAAGAGATAACGCGCGACATACCAAACGTCTCCGAAGAGGTGCTGGCCGATCTCGATGAACGCGGGATCGTGCGCATCGGGGCTGATGTCGGCCCCGGCGACGTGCTGGTCGGCAAGGTGACCCCCAAGGGCGAGACCGAGCTCACTCCGGAGGAGCGTTTGCTCCGGGCCATTTTCGGCGAGAAGGCGCGTGAGGTGCGCGACACCTCGTTGAAGATGCCTCACGGAGAAAGCGGCAAGGTAATCGGCGTCCACGAGTTCTCGCGCGATAACAACGACGAGCTCTCTCCCGGCGTCAACGAGATGGTGCGGGTGTTCGTGGCTCAAAAGAGGAAGATCTCTGAAGGCGACAAGCTTGCCGGGCGCCACGGCAACAAGGGCGTCATCTCGAAGATCCTCCCCGAGCAGGACATGCCCTTTTTGGCCGATGGAACTCCTGTCGACATCATCTTGAATCCGCTCGGCGTCCCCTCGCGAATGAACCTCGGCCAGGTGCTGGAAGCGCATCTCGGCTGGGTCGCGAAGCAAAGATGGGAGAGCAACGGGTTGAATGGGTCGTCGGACTCAGGGCCCGGGAAGTGGCGGGACCAAGAGCCAACGTGGGTGTCTACTCCTGTATTCGACGGCGCGCGCGAGAACGAGATCCTCGACGCTTTGGCAAAGGTCGCCGATCGCGACACCGAGTACCCACTGGTGAATGCTGTCGGCAAGGCTCAGCTGTTCGACGGTCGTTCTGGAGAGCCGTACGACAACGAGATCACCGTGGGCTACATGTACATCCTGAAGCTCAGCCACATGGTCGACGACAAGATCCACGCTCGTTCGACCGGGCCGTACTCGATGATCACTCAGCAGCCGCTGGGTGGTAAGGCGCAGTTCGGAGGCCAGCGCTTCGGCGAGATGGAAGTGTGGGCGCTCGAGGCTTACGGCGCCGCCTACTGCTTGCAGGAGCTTCTCACGATCAAGTCCGATGACGTGCTCGGGCGCGTGAAGGTCTACGAAGCCGTGGTCAAAGGCGAGAACATTCCCGAGCCCGGCATCCCCGAGTCCTTCAAGGTACTGATCAAGGAAATGCAATCCCTCTGCTTGAACGTCGAGGTCCTCTCGGCGGAGGGCGAGGAGATAGAGATGAAAGAGATCGACGAAGACATCTTCCGCACTGCTGAAGAGCTGGGAATCGATCTGTCGCGCAGAGAGCCGTCTTCGGTCGAGGAGGTTTAGTTCATTGCTAGATGTCAACTATTTCGATGAATTGAGAATAGGCCTGGCGACCGGGGATCAGATCCGGACGTGGTCAAACGGCGAGGTCAAGAAGCCGGAGACGATCAACTACCGCACTCTCAAGCCCGAGAAGGACGGACTGTTCTGCGAAAAGATCTTTGGGCCCACCAAGGACTGGGAGTGTTACTGCGGCAAATACAAGCGGGTTCGTTTCAAGGGCATCATCTGTGAGCGCTGCGGCGTCGAGGTCACTCGAGCCAAGGTGCGCCGCGAACGCATGGGACACATCGAGCTCGCTGCTCCGGTAACGCACATCTGGTACTTCAAGGGAGTTCCTTCGCGGCTCGGATATCTCCTCGACATCGCCCCTAAGAATCTTGAGAAGGTCATCTACTTCGCCGCCTCGATATGCACCGCAGTCGATGACGCGAAGCGTCACAAGGATCTTCCGCGCCTCGAAGAGGACGTACAGCGTGAGATCGCGCGCATCGAGAGCGAGCGGGACCAACGTCTCGACGAGATCCTCAAAGAGACCGAGGCCCGCCTCGAAGAGATGGAGGGGCGCAAGGCGCGCTCGTCCGAGAAGACCGCGGCGAGGAACCAGTCCGAGCGTCAGCGTAAGGAAGTCACCGAGCGAGGCGCGCGGCGCATCGACGAGCTGAAGGCGACCTTCGACACCTTCAAGAGCCTCGAGGTCAGGTACATCGAAGACAACGAGGTCATCTGGCGCGAGCTCAAGGATCGCTTCGGCGACTATTTCCGCGGCGGCATGGGGGCCGAGTCGATCAAGGACCTGCTCAGCTCGCTCGACCTGCGGGCCGAGGAAGAGTTTCTGCGCGAGCAGATCAAGACGGCCAAGGGCCAGAAGCGCCAGCGCGCCATCAAGCGCCTCAAGGTCGTCGCGCCCTTCAGCGATCCCACCAAGAAGAACACGCCTCTGGGCATGGTGCTCGACTGCGTACCGGTCATTCCGCCGGATTTGCGCCCTATGGTGCAGCTCGACGGCGGCCGCTTCGCTACGAGCGATCTGAACGATCTCTATCGCCGGGTGATCAACCGCAACAACAGGTTGAAGAGGCTCTTGGATCTCGGTGCACCCGAGATCATCGTCAACAACGAAAAGCGCATGCTTCAAGAGGCGGTCGACGCGCTCTTCGACAACGGCCGTCGCGGCCGTCCCGTTACGGGGCCCGGCAACCGCCCGCTCAAGTCGCTTTCAGACATGCTCAAGGGAAAGCAGGGCCGCTTCCGTCAGAACTTGCTCGGTAAGCGCGTCGACTACTCGGGTCGGAGCGTCATCGTGTCGGGCCCGAAGCTCAAGCTGCACCAGTGCGGACTGCCCAAGCAGATGGCCCTCGAGCTCTTCAAGCCCTTCGTCATGAAGAGGCTCGTAGACCTGGGACACGCGCAGAACATCAAGAGCGCCAAGCGCATGGTCGAGCGAAGTCGCCCACAGGTTTGGGACGTGCTCGAAGAGATCATTCACGAGCACCCGGTTCTGCTGAACCGCGCGCCGACCCTGCACCGTCTGGGCATCCAGGCTTTCGAGCCGATCTTGGTCGAAGGCAAGGCGATTCAGATCCACCCGCTCGTGTGCGTGGCGTT
>JACDBF010000342.1 GCA_013695055.1 Actinomycetota bacterium | reverse complement strand
GCTCCGTGGTGGGTGCGTACGGAGGGGGGGCCGATGCTCGCAAGGAGCTCAATGATCTTGGGGCCGAGCTGTTGCTCTCGGATCTCGCCAGTATTGAAAGCGGCCTGGCCAAGGCTCAAAAGAAAGCGAAGTCTTCGCCCGAGAGCAAGACCGAGGTGGGCGTGCTCCACGAGGCGCTAGAGATTCTGAGCTCCGAGCGGCCGCTGCGCGCCGCGCAGCTCGACATGGCAGGCCTCAAGTTGTTGGGTGGATACGGGCTGCTCACTCTCAAACCTCAGATCATCATCGCCAACGTCGAAGAGGGGCAGAACCTACCCGAAGGGCTGCCTGATGGCGCCATCGCTGTGAGCGCCGCGCTTGAAGCGGAGGTGGCCGGCATGGACGAGCTCGATGCGCGGGAGTTGCTCGAGGGCTTCGGCGTTGCCAAGCCGAGTCTCGATCGCGTCATTCAAGCTTCCTACCGGGCCCTCGATCTCATCACTTTCCTGACAACGGGGGATGATGAAACGCGTGCCTGGGAAGTGCGACGCGGAGCCAAGGCCCCCGACGCGGCCGGCGCCATACATACGGATCTGCAGCGGGGATTCATTCGAGCGGAAGTGGTGTCATATGACAACCTCGTGGCGGCCGGCTCCTGGGCCGCGGCCAAAGACAAAGGATGGCTACGGGTCGAGGGCAAGGAGTATCCGGTAGCTGAGGGCGATGTGATGAACATCCGTTTCGCCGTATGACTGATGCGGTCGAGACTCCTCGTCTGCGCCTCCGGCGGTGGACTAGCGAGGACGCGGTTGCGCTGGCGAAGATCCTTGCCGTTCCCGACATCACTCGCTACATCGGCGAGGGCCATGCCTTCTCGAAGGAGGACACGTTCTCCTGGATGATGAGACATCGCCGCCATTGGGAGGAGTTCGGTTTCGGCCTTTGGGCAGCCGAGCTCAAGGAGACCGGAGCCCTTGCCGGCTGGATGGGACTTGCCACCCCGGCCTGGCTGCCCGAGGTCATGCCTGCAACAGAAGTGGGATGGCTCGTGGATAAGCCGCACTGGGGCCGAGGTCTCGCGACCGAAGGGGGGCGAGCCTCGCTGGACCACGCTTTCCAGACACTGCGTCTCGAAGAGGTCGTGAGCATCTGTTACGCGGACAACGTTGCGTCCGAGCGAGTGATGCAGAAGATCGGACTGCATCACGAGCGCGATACAGCACATCCTCGCAACGGAGCCCGCTTGCGCATCTATGCGATGACGAGCACCGAGTTCGAAGATGCCGCGCGAATCGAGGCTATTAGGGTAACGAACGGGTGGACTCACTAAATTGCAAAGCCTTGCCATGCTGACTCCTAGGTAGGTAGTGAGCGGGAACCTTGTCCCGCAAACGCATAGGGGTGGATACTCACTGAGGCTTTACGCTGACGTTGTGGTGCTCGCGCGGCTATACGCTCGCACTGCGTCGAGCCGCGGGCAGTCGTAGTAGCGGCATAGCATGTGCGGCCATGGCCGCATCCAAGATGCACCCCGACGAGATCGACACCGACGTCGCGCTCGTGCGTCGCTTGCTCTTCAGGCAGTTCCCGCGGTGGGCCGATCTGACGATCGTTCGGGTCGTGTCGTACGGGACCGATCATGACGTCTACCGGCTCGGTGACCAGCTAGCCGCTCGGCTGCCGCGCATCGCGTGGGCCGTCGGCCAGGCGGCGAAGGAGGCGGAATGGCTGCCAAAGTTCGCACCGCACCTGCCGCTCGCGGTTCCGGTGCAGTTGGCTAGAGGGCATCCGGCTGAGGACTATCCCTTCGAATGGTCCGTGTATGAGTGGTTGCCCGGAGAGAGCGGCAAAGGCACGATTGACGATCTGAATCAGGCGGCCGTCGATCTCGCCGCGTTCGTGAAAGCGCTGCGCGAGGTCGATGCGACCGACGCACATCCGCGTCTGCCCGGTGCCCGAGGCGCACCACTTGCGGAACTGGACGAGCAGGTCCGCGAGTCGATCGCACAACTCGGCGACCGAATCGACGGCGATCTCGCCCTCCTCTTATGGCAGGACTCGCTCAACGCCCCGGACTGGGACGGCGAGGAGGTCTGGGTGCATGGCGACCTGCTGCCGGGCAACCTGCTCATAACTGATGGCCGCCTGTCGGCCGTCATCGACTGGGGAGGCCTCAATGTCGGTGATCCCGCTTGTGACCTGCAGCCTGCCTGGAACGTCTTCGAAGGTGACAATCGCGCCCGGTATCTAGTCGAATTGCATGTCGACGATGCGTCATGGCTACGTGGCCGCGGGTGGGCGCTCTACCAGGCCGTGTCGGCGCTGCCGTATTACTGGCACACCAACCCCGGCATGGTTTGCCAGGCCTCACACGCGCTGGCGCAGGTCCTCGCCGACCGCTACCAGTGATGCGGCAGTGTTAGTCGGGATTTTCATTTCGCCAATCCCTCCCAGGCCGCCCTAGTTCGTGACGCTATTTAGCCCCCGGGAGCACGTCTTTCTCGGATTCGTGCCACGCTGGGTGGTCTCCGGATGTCTCGACGTTGAAGCCGTATTCGAAGACCAGCGAGCCTCCGTAGGTCGCCCCGAAGCTCACGAGTCCGCCGACCAGCAAGGACAGGATCGTAGTCGCGCCATCCGCGGTCGCCCCGTCCCCGGACGGTCTGACGAGGAGGTCGATCACGACCAGAGCGGTCACGGTGAGCATCACTGCCATGTGCCAGTTGGCCGTTCGCCACGCTTGGGTGTGTGCTTGCGTCGACTTGAGCCAGTCCCAGAATCCCGTGAGGGTCGTGGGGATCGAGACCACCAGTCCGGCCAGAAGGATCCATGAAGCGGCCACGAAGCGGCCGCGACCCGCAACGCTTTCTTCGCCGAGGACGAAGGAACCGAGGTCGAACACGGCTGCCAGGAAATACGCCGCGACCGGGATATCCGTCAACGGAGGATGAAGCGGTTTGCCTGCCCAGCCACGAAGCCCCTTGAACTGCCGGCCCCGAAAATCGATCGAAGGCTTGATTGAAAACAGCCTCGCCATTAGTGCCCCTCCTAGGTGGCGCGGATATCGTCCTG
>JACDBF010000336.1 GCA_013695055.1 Actinomycetota bacterium | reverse complement strand
GAGGACGCCCGGGAGGTCGCCGCCGAGAAGAGTCAGGCCCTCGGCCGCGTGCTCATCGAGATGGGCCTCGTCAGCGAGGCCAACCTCTTCGCCATCCTGGCCGAGCAGCTCAATCTCACCTTCGTCGACTTGTCCGAGACAAAGATCGACCAGTCGGCGGTTGCCATGGTGCCCGAGGCGGTCGCTCGCCGCCATAACTGCATCCCCATCTCGTTCGACAAGGGCCGCTTGGTCCTCGCCATGGCAGACCCCGCCAATGTGGTCGCCGTAGACGACGTACGGGCAATGAGCAAGCGAGAGGTTCGCCAGGTCGTCGCCACCAAGGCCGATGTCTTGAACGCGATCAACCGCTACTACAGGCTCGACCGGGCGGCGGAAACGCTGGCCGAGGAAGCTGCTGCAGAGACGGACGGGGTTGAGGACCTCGAGGCGCAGCTCGAATCCGCCGGGGCCGACGACGCCCCGATCATCAAGCTCGTCAACCTCTTGATCACGCAAGCCGTAAACGATCGAGCCTCGGACATTCACATTGAGCCCGAGGACAAGGGCTTGAGGGTTCGCTACCGGATAGACGGCGTGCTGCACGAGGTCATGAATCCGCCCAAGTCGGTGCAGGCCGGAATCATCAGCCGATTGAAGATCATGGCCGAGATAAACATCGCCGAGCGCCGCATCCCCCAGGACGGCCGCATAGGCCTAATCGTCCAGGGAAAGCAGATCGACATCCGTGTCGCCACTTTGCCGACGGTCCACGGCGAGAAGATCGTCATGCGCATCTTGGACAAGTCGAGCGTCCTTCTGAAGCTGCAGGATCTCGGCTTCTCGCCCGAGAACTTCAAGCGTTTCCAGGAGTCCTACAAGAAGCCCTACGGCGAGATCCTCGTCACGGGCCCGACGGGGTCGGGGAAGTCGACGACCCTCTACGCTACGCTCAACATCCTGAACCGGCCCGAGGTCAACGTCATAACGGTCGAAGACCCCGTCGAATACCGGCTCAAGGGCATAAACCAGATCCAGACGAACCCCAAGGCGGGCCTCACTTTCGCATCTGCTCTGAGGTCGATCCTGCGATGCGACCCCGATGTCGTGCTCATCGGAGAGATTCGGGACGGCGAGACGGCTCAGATCTCGACCGAGGCGGCGCTCACCGGCCACCTCGTGCTGTCGACGCTTCACACGAACGACGCCCCCTCCGCCATGACTCGTCTGGTCGAGATGGGCATCGAGCCGTACCTCGTGGCTTCGGCCCTCGATTGCGTGCTCGCCCAGCGTCTGGCCCGAAAGCTCTGCGACCGCTGCAAGGAGCCTTACGTCCCCGCTGAGGAAGAGCTCACCGCCGCCGCCTTCCCGTATGACCCCGACGAGGAGATCCCCAAGCTCTACCGGGCGACCGGCTGCTCGACCTGCGGCAACACCGGCTACAAAGGCCGCATGGCGCTCCACGAGGTGATGACCGTCACCGAGGACATCGAAAAGCTCGTGGTCGAGAACGCGTCGTCGGACACGATCAAGCGAGTGGCCATCGCCCAGGGCATGACGACGCTGCGCGACGACGGGATGCTCAAGGTCAGGGCCGGCGGCACGTCGATCGAAGAGATCCTGCGGGTGGTCGTCTAGGGGATTCCCTCCTCGGGCTCAACCGAACGCGCCTGTGGCCGATAACAACGGCAGCGGGTACCCGGAGGGAAGTGAGCTGACCGATCATGCAAACGAGAAAAGAGCTGGGAGATGTTCTGGTCGATGAGGGCCTGGTGAGCCAGGCTCAACTCGACTTCGCCGAGGCCGAGGAAGCCAAGACGGGAAAGTCGGCCTGGAAGGTGCTGCTCGAGCGTGAGCTTGTGACCGAACGCGATCTCTTGAGGGCGCGCGCGGCCCAGATCGGCATGCGCTACGTTGATCTGTCGCAGCCTCTTCCGTCGCCTCAGGCCGCGTCTTTGGTACCCGAAGATGTCGCGCGACGCCAGCTTGCAATCGCGGTCGACGTCAAGGACGGCGTCCTCACCCTTGCCATGGCCGACCCTCGAAACCACCTGGCGGTCGGCGAGGTCGCGCAGCTCACCGGCATGCAAGTCGAGCCTGCGGTCGCCTACCGGCAGGACCTGGTCGAGACGCTCGATCAGTTCTACGGTGACTCGCCCCAGCAGGCCCCCCAAGCGGCGGTGCAGCCTCCCGCTCCCGAAAAGACCCGGCCGGCTCCTGCCGAGGCTCCCTCGAACCCCCCCGAAACCCCCGATGGGATGATGTCCGAAGACGAGCTTCTGTCTCCGGCCTCCGCTCCCTCCAATGGGGCCGCGGCCGAAGCGAACGGCGGCCCCGCCGCTCCCGGCCACGCCGTCCAATCCTTCGGGCCCGACGACCTCCCCGCCATGATCGAGGCGGCCGGGCAAGCGCCCGAGGCCGAGCCGGAAAGCGACAACGAGAAAGAGCCGAACCTCGCGGACTTCCTGCTTGCGGTGTTGGAGCGCAAGGGCTCGGACCTTCACCTCACCGCCGGTCTGCCCCCCATGATCAGGCTCGACGGCGAGATTCAGGCCGTCGAAGGCTACCGCCGGCTCATGCCCAAGGACCTGCAAGAGATCCTCTACTCGATGCTCACGCAAAAGCAGCGCGAGTCGTTCGAGGAGCACCTCGAGCTCGACGTTTCCTACTCGCTTCCGGGCAAGGCCCGCTTTCGCGTAAACGTCTTCCAGCAGCGTGATGCGATGGGCTCGGTCATGCGGCTCATCCCCTATGAGATCAAGACCACCGAGCAGCTCGGACTTCCGCCCGCAGTACAAGAGTTCGCCAACATGCGCCGGGGACTGGTCCTTGTCACAGGCATCACCGGTTCCGGCAAGTCCACGACGCTGGCCGCGTTGGTCGATTACATCAACTCGCACCGCGCGGATCACATCATGACGGTCCAAGATCCGATTGAGTTCCTCCACCAGCACAAGAGGTCCGTGGTCAATCAGCGAGAGGTCGGCACCGACACGTATGGCTTCGCGGAGGCCCTCAAGCGAGTGCTGCGTCAGGACCCCGACGTCATCCTCGTGGGCGAGATGAGAGACCTTGAGACCATCTCGACCGCGCTTACCGCCGCAGAGACCGGTCACCTGGTGTTCGGAACCCTGCACACTCAGGACGCGCCTCAGTCGGTCGACCGCGTCATCGACGTCTTTCCGCCCCACCAGCAGCAGCAGATCCGGGTGCAGCTCGCGGGAACGATCGCAGGAGTGGTCTCCCAGCAGCTCATTCCCCTCGCCGCCGGCAAGGGGCGCGCGGTGGCGGCCGAGGTGCTGGTTGCGACGCCAGCCGTCCGCAACCTCGTCAGAGAGGGCAAGACACACCAGATCTATACCTCGATGCAAGCGGGCGGAAAGTTCGGGATGCAGGTCATGGACCAGCATCTCGCCGAACTCGTCAAGAAGGGAACCGTGACCTACGAGATGGCTCTCGAGCGGTGTCACAAGACCGAAGAGTTCAATCGTCTGGCCGGAAGGGGATAGTCGATGGCCGACTCGTTCGCATACAAGGTCCGGACCAAAGAGGGCCGCGTGCTAGACGGCAAGATGGAAGCGGCCGGCGAGGGCGCGGTCGCGATCCGCCTGCGCGCGCAAGGCTATACCCCGATCCAGATAAGCAAGGATTCCAAGAAGGCCTCCATGAAGATGGAGATCAGGATTAGGAAGCCGAAGGTAAAGCTGAAGGACCTGGCGATCTTCTCGCGCCAGTTCGCGACGATGATCAGCTCGGGCCTGTCTCTATTGCGGGCATTGAATATCCTTGCCGAGCAAACCGAGAATCCGACCCTTGCTCAGGCGATCGGCTCGCTGCGCGACGACATCGAGCGCGGCTCGAGCCTTTCTGCCGCGATGTCCAAGCATCCCAAGGTCTTCGACACTCTCTTCATCTCGATGGTGCGTGCGGGAGAGACGGGTGGACAGCTCGATACCGTCCTTATGAGAGTGGCCGACGGACTCGAGGCCGACTACAAGCTGCGTCAAAAGGTGAAGTCCGCGATGACGTATCCGGTCGTCGTAGCCCTCATAGCGGGTTCGCTCGTGGTGGTCATGCTGCTCTTCGTCGTTCCGACCTTCGCCGGCATGTTCGACGACCTCGGAGGCGAGCTGCCGCTCCCCACGAAGATACTTCTGGCGGTAAGCCAGCAGGCCAAGTTCCTGGTCCCCGCCTTCATCGTGCTGAGCATCGTGGGCTTCATCGTCCACAAAAGGTTGAAGGCAAATAACGAGCAGTACCGTTACCGTTTCGACAAGTTCAAGCTGAGGGTCCCGGTGTTCGGCGACCTCTTCAGCAAGGTCGCCCTGTCGCGTTTCGCCCGCACGCTCGCCCTGTTGCTGAGGGCCGGCGTTCCGGTGCTCCAGGCCCTGGACATCGTCGGAGAGGCCACCGGAAGCGCCGTCCTAGGCCGCGCCTCGCAAGACGTCAAAGGGAGCGTCCGCAGCGGAGAATCGATGGCCTCGCCGCTCGAGAACCACAAGGTGTTTCCGCCGATGGTCGTGCAGATGATCTCGGTGGGCGAGGACACCGGCGCGCTCGATGAGATGCTCGACAAGATCTCGGATTTCTACGACCAGGAGGTCGAATCGACCACGGAAGCTCTGACGTCCCTCATCGAGCCCATCATGATCGGAGTGCTCGGCGCCATCGTCGGGGCGATGGTCATCGCTCTTTACATGCCGATGTTCAAGATCTTCGACCTGATCAAGTAGCCCTGGAGAAGCCCGGCTACGGACTCTCGGAAAAAGCCTAAAGCGATCTTCACGTTTGCCGATAATACCACTGCAAGCCGGATTAGTAGCGCAGTCAAAGGCAAACCCGTCGAGAGGCGGGGACGCAAAGCTACGGGGCCCCGCGGGGTCAGCCGAGCTACCTGTAGCAGGGACGGCCCGACGGGCCGCCGCTCGCAGGCGAAGCGCAACGGTTCGTCAATGTTGTCGTTTAGTCCCTGAGCCCGGCTTGCAGGGACAGAGAGGGAGGTGCTGGATGTTCCAGCGGTTCCATGAGATGCGGGAGCAGCGTGAGAGTGGTTTCACCCTCATCGAGCTCCTTGTAGTTATCCTGATCATCGCCATCCTGGCGGCGATCGCAATTCCCGTCTTCCTGCGTCAGAGGGAGAAGGGTTGGGTCGCCGGTTCCCAGTCGGCCCTGAAGAACGCCGCCACCGCGGCTGAGTCGTATGCCACCGGAACCGGGGGCAGCTACGCGGCAATGACTACGGGCCTGATCGACGCGGAAGGGTTTAAGAAGGCGTCCTACGTCACGATTACCCTGCCGGCCGCCAGTCTCTCTGCGACCGCTTACTGCATCCAGGCGGCCAACGCTAGTCTTCCGGCCGGCCACGCGTGGAAGACGTCGCACTACCTAAGCAGCGACGGTGAGCCCCTCGCCGGGGCCTGTCCGTAGCCCGACAGCATTCACCAAAAAAGGGTGGAGGAAACTCCACCCTTTTTTCTTGTCTTCCGTAGGGAGATGGCGCCTCCTTGCCATCAAGTTTTCCTCTCAAGAAGCCGATTCTTCACTATGACCGGGGTCTCTCTTTCGAACATGAGGAAACCTATGCGCCACATTGACCAAAGAGGTTTCACGCTCATCGAGCTGTTGGTGGTGATCCTAATTATCGCCATTCTGGCGGCGATCGCAATTCCCGTCTTCCTGCGCCAGAGGGAGAAGGCATGGACATCGCAGGTGCAGTCGGCGCTGAAGAACGCCGCCACAGCGATCGAATCGTACGGCACGGGCACGGGCGGGGACTACTCGTCGGTCAATGGAGCCGATTCTGCGGCCGACAACGCCGCTTACGGGCTAATGAAA
>JACDBF010000320.1 GCA_013695055.1 Actinomycetota bacterium | reverse complement strand
TCGTCGAGACGCCGAACCTGTCTCCGGCGCCAAGCGTGCGCCTGTGGGTGAAGCTCGAGGGCCAGAATCCAACCGGCTCGGTGAAAGATCGCATCGCGCTGGCATTGATCGAAGACGGCGAAGCCTCAGGAAACCTCACCAAGGACAAGATCATTCTCGAGCCTACCTCGGGGAACACGGGCATCGCTCTCGCTATGGTCGCGTCGGTCAGGGGTTATCGGTTCACTGCGGTAATGCCGGGCAACGCAAGCTCCGAGCGCACTTCCTTGCTGCGCGCTTATGGCGCCGACATCATCTTCTCCGAAGGCGACAAGGGAACGAACGGCTCGGTCGCCATGGCCCAGGATCTCGTTAAGGATGGTCGTTACTACATGCCGTTTCAGTACGGCAATAGCGCGAACGTCGATGCGCACTACAAGTCGACCGGTCCTGAGATCTTGGAGGACCTTCCCGACATCAAGGCTTTCGTGGCGGGGCTTGGGACCGGAGGTGTCCTCACCGGCGTGGGGAAGTTTCTCAAAGAGCATGATCCGTCTATCAAGGTGGTCGCCGCCGAGCCCGAGCTGGGCGAGCTCGTGTACGGGCTGCGCTCTCTCGACGAAGGCTATGTGCCGCCGATCTTCGATCCCGATATCTTGGACGGCAAGGTGAAGGTTCGGGCCCGAGAGTCCATCCTGTGGACGCGTGAGCTCTTACGTCGCGAAGGGATATTCGCCGGCATCTCGGCCGGGGCGGTCATTTGGGTGGCGCAGCGCGTCGCCGAGCGGCTCGAGCAGCAGGGCGGCGGCGATGTCGTCTGCCTGCTGGCGGATGGGGGCTGGAAGTATCTGTCGACCGAAGCGTGGACGCAGGATATCGACACCGCGGAATCCCAAGTTGAGGAGGTTCTGTGGTGGTGAGCGACGCCGCGCATCCGATCGGCATGTTCGATTCGGGAGTCGGAGGCCTGACCGTTGCGCGCGCCGTTATAGATCTCTTGCCTCATGAAGACCTCATTTACTTCGGGGACACGGCACGTTGTCCTTATGGACCGCGCGCTGCCGACGAGGTCCGGAAGTTTGCTTTGGAGATCATGGATGCGCTCGTCGAAGAAGAAGTGAAGCTTCTCGTCGTCGCCTGTAACAGCGCCTCGTCCGCTGCTCTCGACGAAGCGCGCGCTCGCTACGCCGTTCCGATCGTCGATGTCATCGCCCCCGGAGTCAAGGCCGCCGTCGCCGCAACCCGCAACCGCCGCGTTGGATTGATAGGCACTCACAGGACGGTGGAGTCCGGGGCTTACGAGAAGGCGATGGCCACTACACGCGCCAACGTCTCGATTCATGCAAGGGCGTGTCCCCGATTTGTCGAATTCGTGGAGCGTGGCGACACTTCCTCGGACGAGCTGCTCGACTTGGCCCGTGAGTATCTGCAACCTCTCAGGGAGTCTGATATAGACACGTTGATTCTCGGATGTACGCACTATCCGCTCTTGAGCGGCGTGATTCAGTACGTAATGGGAAGCGGAGTGGTTCTTATTTCCAGCGCCGAAGCCATCGCCGCCGAGATCTTCGCCGAGCTGAAGGACAGAAACCTATTGAGTCGAAACCGAGCGATGGGAGCGCACCGGTTCGTGTCCTCCAGCGAACAGGGGATCACGAGCGAGCTCGGCAATCGCTTTCTCGGCCCCGAGTTCAAAGATATCGAGCATCGACCGTGGGACAAGAGATGACGATGTCCCTTACGGTCTTGGGAAGCTCTGGGATGTACGCGACCCCCGAACGCGCTTGCTCCGGCTACCTCGTCGAGATAGACGATCAGACGTTGTGGCTGGACGCGGGCGCCGGCACTTGGCGGAACCTCATGCGGCACACCGATTTCAGAGAGCTGTCGGGCGTGCTGCTTTCACACCGTCATCCGGACCACACGACCGATGTCTTTCAGGCGGATCACGCGCGCTGCGCGTGTCCCGACGTACCCATGCCCCCGATACCGCTGTGGGCTCCACAAGAGACGATCGACCGGCTGTTGGGGTTCGCTCCCGACCTCGGCGAGTGTTTTGACATAAAGCCGATCTCGCCCATCGTTGAGGTCGAGCTGGGCGGCGCCCTGTTGTCCTTCATCACCATGGCTCATCCCGCCGAGACCTTGGGCATCCGAATCGAATCGCAAGGCGCAGTGATCGCCTACAGCGCCGACAGCGGACCCGAGGCCAACTTCGGGGCGCTGGCGAGAGATGCGGATCTATTCATCTGCGAGGCGACGCTGCAGAATTCGGACGAGACCTGGCACGGTCACCTGCGTGCGTCGCAGGCGGGTGAGATAGCAGCGGCCTCCGGCGCCAAACGCCTGCTCTTGTCTCATCTGCCCCCGGGCCGCGATCACGAGATCTCCCGGGACGAGGCGCAAGAGACGGCCGTGGGCATCGAGGTGGAGCTCGCGCAGGACGGTCAGAGGATCGAGCTACCGGCATGAACAGGCATGACGGCCGGGGGCCCGGCGAGCTCAGGTCCGTCGGGTTGACTCCCAGCTTCATGCCCTACGCCGAAGGATCGTGCCTCATCGAGATGGGCAATACGAAGGTCATTTGCACCGCGACGGTCGAGGACTCCGTTCCTAGATGGATGAAGGGGCGGGGATCGGGATGGGTTACGGCGGAGTATTCGATGATGCCGCGCTCATCACCTCAGCGTGTCCCGCGCGAGGTAAACAAGGGCCGTCCCTCGGGGCGAACTCAAGAGATCCAGCGATTGATCGGGCGCTCCTTGCGGGCGGTCACCGATATGGAGGCCCTCGGCGAACGAAGCGTTCTGATCGACTGTGATGTGTTGCAAGCGGACGGTGGCACGCGTACGGCTTCGATCACGGGAGCTTACGTCGCTCTGCGCCAGGCCTTCGACTCTCTGGGGCTGAGTAACGGAGCGGGCGCGCCTCCGCTTACCGGTTCGGTCGCAGCTATTAGCGTCGGCATCATCGATGGCGCCGTTTGCCTCGACCTCGATTACGTGGAAGATTCGACGGCCGGCGTCGACATGAATGTCGTGACTACCGGACTTGGTGAGCTGATAGAGGTGCAGGGCACGGCCGAGCACGGAACCTTTGACCGTCCTCAGCTGGACGCCATGCTCGAGATCGCCGCCGAGGGCATCGCTTCTCTAACCGTCCACCAAACCGAGGCATTCGAAGCGTCCACCTCGGTGTGAAGGCCGTGTTCGCGTCGCGCAACAGTCACAAAGCCGAGCAGGTAGCGCTTTTACTTCCCGGCGTGCAGATCATCTCTCTGGATGACGTCGCCCCGGACCTCATCCTCGAGGAGCCCTTCGACTCCTTCGAGGAGAACGCGCTCGCCAAGGCGCGCGCCGCGCGGATCGCTACGGGCTTGCCGGTGACGGCAGACGATTCGGGCCTCGAGGTGGATGCTCTCGGTGGTGAGCCGGGAGTACGGTCGGCGCGCTTCGCGGGGGAGGCCGCCACCGACCGGGAGAACAATCGTCTGCTCGTCGCACGGTTGAGGAATGTGCCCGAGCATCTCCGCACCTGTCGCTATCGGTGCGTTGCGGTGATGATCCTGGCCGACGGGCGAGAGCTGGTGGCCGAAGGTCTGTGTGCGGGCAGCGTCTTGCTCGAGGGGCGCGGGGCGCTCGGTTTCGGTTACGACCCGCACGTCGTCCCGGACGGAGAGACGAGGACCATGGGTGAGATCCCGCTGGACGAAAAGTTGACGTTCAGCCATCGGGGCCGGGCCTTTCGGGCCCTGGCAACTGCGCTGGCGCAACAAGAATGAACGACCAGGACTTCTCCGATCTCGGCCCGGCTCTTTCCGGCATGGGCCGTTTCCCCGAGGACAGCTCCTTTGCGGAGGCGGATCTCGATTCCAATCCCTCGAGCCAGTTTGCAAAGTGGCTGAGGGAAGCCATCGAGCGCGAGCTGCTGTTTCCGAACTCCATGACGCTTGCGACATGCACGCCCGATGGCAGGCCCTCGGCGCGCATCGTGTTGCTCAAGGGGATAGATCGGCGAGGTTTCATCTTCTATACGAACTACGAAAGCCGCAAGGGCGGCGAGCTTGCGGCCAACCCGCACGCGGCTCTCGTCTTCTTGTGGGCCGAGATGCAGCGCCAGGTGCGCGTCACGGGGACGGTCAGCCCGGTGAGCTCCGGTGAGTCGGACGCGTATTTCAAGTCGCGTCCGAGAGGCAGCCGGCTGGGCGCGTGGGCGTCGCGGCAGAGCGAGGTGATCCCACGGCGGGCAGATCTCGAGGCGAGCGTCGAGGAGCTCGATCGCGTCTACGAAGACAGGGACATTCCGCGCCCGCCCTTCTGGGGTGGCTACGTCCTGGACCCCGTCGAGATCGAGTTCTGGCAAGGCCGGGCCGATCGGCTTCACGACAGGTTTCGGTATCGGCCCGCGACACAGGGGGCATGGGCGCACGGGGCCTGGACGATCGAGCGGCTTTCTCCCTGAGGGGTGTCAACCCCGTCCGTGCGCTGCGGCGAGCTTCAAGACTTCGTTGTGCAGGTTGGGGCACGCGGTCAAGCACGGTCCCGAGCTCCAGGGGCGGCCGTCGAGCCCGGTGATGCGCCCGCCCGCCTCGCGCACGATTGGCTCTAGCGCGGCGACGTCCCAAAGGTTGAGCTCGGGTTCGATCATGACGTGCCCGGCCCCCCGGGCGACCAGCATGTGCCCCCAGAAGTCGCCGAACCCCCGGGTTCTCCAGGCCCCTTTCACGAGGGCGAGATAAAGCTCGTCCAGACCTTCTTGGAGAAAGCTCTCCAGTCCGGTCGTAAACACCGTCGCTTGATCCATTCGGATGGGCTCGGACACTGTGATCGAGGCGCCGTTCATCCGAGCGCCGCCCCCCACGGTCGCCTCGTAGGTCTCGTCGATCGCCGGAGCGTGGCACACGCCGACGAGGCTCTCGCCGCCCTCGCGCAAAGCGACCAAAGTGGCCCAGATAGGAACGCCGGCCATGTAGTTGTGGGTGGCGTCTATGGGGTCGATGATCCAAGTCGGGGCGCCGTCGATGGGCTCTCCGCCCCCCGCCGCCGACAATCCCTCCTCTTCGCCCAGGACGTTGTGCTCTGGAAAGGTGCGGGCTATACGTAGCCGGATCTGCGCTTCGACCGCCCAATCGGCTTCCGTGACCCACGTCCCGTCCGCTTTGCGCCGGGCCTGGGGGTCTTTCCGGAAGTGTCCAAGGGCGATTCTGCCTCCGAGCCGGGCCACGTCCAAGGCGAAGCCGAGCTCGGTCGAAAGGTCTCTCATCGCTCCATTTTCGCCGACTGGAGGCGGCCCGCTCGGACGGGGCGCGGGGCCAACGACGGGGACCAGGCAAGGAGGTACGCACAACTCCATAGTTACGAGGGCCGGGCTACGAGGCACACTACTGGAAGGAAATGGTAGCCAGCAGAGCCCACACGTTCTCGATGGGTACATCGGCTGGACCCGATGGCACCTTTAGCGTTTTGAGGGGGAAAAATGTTTCAGTTTTCACGACGAGACAGGAAGCGACTTGGCCCGGGGCTAGGTGCTGCGCTCGCCTTGTCTCTGGCTCTCGTCTTGGCGGCCGCTCCGGCGTTCGCAGATCCGGGGAACGGCCAGGGCCAAGGTCAGGACAACCCGCAGGCCGCCACCGGCCAGGAGCACGGCTCCGATCAGGGGGCCGGCGCCACGGAGGCGGGCAAGAGCCGCGACAAGGACGGCGACGCCGACTCCGATCCCGGCACCGGCTACACCGAGGACGATGACGGTAACGATGAGGGAACCCCGAACAACGTTCCGGACGAGGGCGACAACGAGCACCCTTCGGGCCACGATCGATCGACCGAGAACGGCCAGGGATCGCCGAACCAGGGCAATACCGAGCACGACCCAGATGACGACGCCCATGGTCCCGACAGGACCAACGGCGGGCCCGATCGCCCGAACGGCACCGGTGGGGGAGACCTCGCCGACCAGGACGGCAACAACGGTTGCGGCAACGACGACGACTTCGAGGACGACAACGAGGGCCATTGTGGACGCCCGACTCCGGGTGGGGAAGAGCCCCCGGGTGGGGAAGAGCCCCCGGGTGGGGAAGAGCCCCCGGGTGGGGAAGAGCCCCCGGGTGGAGAAGAGCCTCCGGGCGGCTCGAGCGAGCAGCCACCCAAGGGCGGCGACGTAGTCCTCGGCGACACCGAGAACAGGATCCCTCAGCGGAACGTAACTGTGGCTCCGACGGCGGGCGGCGCGCTGCCCCTCACGGGGACGACCATCCTGCACATCGTGGCCATGGCCATGAGCTTGATCGTGGCGGGAATCGCCATAGTGGCAATGCGAAGCAAAGCCTGACACACGGCTTGGTGGGGGCCCCGATGGGACCGGGAAACCGGTCCCATCGGTACGTCCGGGGCCTGGATGTGAAGGGCTAGTGACGGGCCCAGGGCGCCCTATTCGACCGGCAGAGGTGTCTCCTTCAAGGCAGCGCCGAATGCCTGGGCGATGGCTCGATGGCCCCGCGTGCTCGGGTGAAAGCCGTCGTCGCTCACCAGGTCGAGGTCCGTCCCCTCGTGGCGAGCTTCGAGGGCGCGGGTGTGGAGATCAACCAAAACGGAACCAGTGCGAGATGCCACCCTTGAAACGATCGAGTTGTAAGCATCGACAATCGTGTTGAGCTCTTTGGGTGCCGGCGCAAAGGGGGCCAGGCAGGAAAGGGTCCCCGAGTACCTGGGACGGCACGCTTGATAAGCGGGAAGCCTATCGAGTGGTGGTGAGTTGGCGATCAACACGCGCACGCCTGCATCTCGCACGAGTGTCGAGACGAGCTCGTAGAGTCCCGCCTCATATTTGCGAGGCCGGACTCCGGCGATGATGTCGTTGACGTTCAGCCATACGGTGACGAGGTCGGGTTGCAGCTCGCGCGCATAAGGAAGCTGTTGGGTGAGCGCTTCGGCGACCGTCGTTCCGGGAACGGCCAGGTTTACAAAGGCCGTGTGGCGGGGGAGGGCCTCGCGATAGAAGACCTGCGGCCACGCTTCCCGCAGTTGATCGCCGGCTCCCACTCCCCAGGTTTCGCTCGCCCCTATGGCCACGTAACGCAGCGGTTTGGGTTGCTCTTGCGCACCCAGCGCGCCGGGGGCATCAGTCGAGCCGCTGCAGGCCGACTGCGTCAAGATGATGAGGACTAGAAGCGCTCTGATCGTCGCGCGCCTCACGCTTCGCTCACCGCTTCGCGCGCCGGCAGTCGCGCTCCTCTCAATGCCGGGATCGCGCCGGCCACCACAGCAAGCAGCACGGACCCCGCAATCCCCGCAACGACCGTGCTGGGGCTCAGAGTCATGCGGACGCCGAGCAGGCCCTCGGCCACGAGATAACGATTGACGACCGAGCCGACGCCCACCGCCGCAAGCCAGCCCGCCACGGTGCCCA